>NZ_JACFYV010000177.1:0-14527 GCF_016759955.1 Burkholderia sp. KCJ3K979 | reverse complement strand
GGTGTTGGCATCGGGGGTTCCCCCAAGAGTCTATTCTGCTTACAAGTGCTTGTATGCTGAGGTAAGATATAATAAAGCGCTGTATATTTTAAATGCAGGAAATTGGTATTGTGTAGATTCTTCATTTAAAAATTTGGTGGATAAATATTTTGATAATACTTTGAGGCGTAATTTCGATAAGCCGTTTGTGGAGTATGAGCATGATGGTGAGGGGAAATACAATGAGGCGGTTGCGGCAAATCTTCCTCGTAAGTATGCAATGCTTGATCGTAAATTGATTTCCTTTGGTGGAAAATCTAGCAAGATTGAAGTTTGCGATCTGTATGCGGCCAGTTCGTCTCGCACTGAGAGAAGTCAACTTATTCATGTTAAGCGGGGGCGAAGCTCCGCCACGTTGAGTCATCTTTTCGCACAAGGACTTGTGTCGTCAACCCTGTTGGTAAGTGAGCCTGGTTTTGTTGTTGAGGTTAATAAGCAACTCGTCAAGCAGAATTTCGCAAAATTCCCTGCAAAACCGATCGGTAGTCGTTATGAGGTGGTTTTTGCGATTATTGATGGTCCATCCGGAGCGAAGCTTGATCTTCCATTTTTTAGTAAGGTCAATCTTAGGGTGTGTGGACGAAGGCTCCAAAATTTTGGGTTTACTGTGAGCCTCATGCATATACCAGAATCCGCGAAATTTCTTGCAGAGGCCAGAAAACGAAAGGCAAAAAAACAAGCAGTTGCAAAAGTTGCCGCGAAGGCAGCAGTTCGCCGGGTCACCCGTGCAAGGAAATCCTGAGAGCACTCTGTTCGCTCGTCTCAATGCTATTGGCATCGAAGAACGCTACCGGATCATGGTCTCAAGCGGGCGGCTCTGGCAGCTCAGTGCCTCGGCCATCAGTCGTCGGTGACCGAGCTGATGAAGTCGGAGACACCTCGGTGCCGTAGCTTTCAGTCAGAAGGGCCTGAATCTCGCGCACACTCATGCCGCGGACGCACATCGCGATGATGCGCTCTTCAAGCCGGGGAAGCGGCGCTCATGCTTGGGAATCAGGATCGGTTCGAAGCTGTCGTCGCGATCGCGGGAGACTTCGGCCCGAACCGGGCCGTGATCGGTGATAACCGTCTTGCCGCTGGCGCCGTTCCGCCCGTTGGCCTGACCGTGCGGCTTGGACTGGCCCTGCGGGTAGCCCAGGTGCAGATTCATCTCGGCACCCATCGCGCGCTCGATGACTGCCTTGTTGAACTCCAGCATCAGGTCCTGCACCTCGGCCGGTGTCATCGGCCCCTTGACCAGTTGGTCCAGCAGTTCCTTAGGCAGTTCAGGCAGCGGCCCGCGGGCCGCTGCCTGACGCGCTACTGTTTGCCTTTTCTTCTTCATCGGCATATCCATGATTTCTACACCTCATGATATGCCTCGCCCACGGAATCACGGATAGGTCCGGTGACGCCGTCGCTATAACGTTTGCAAGGGCCGATTGATGCGGCTCTAGCGAATGGAATGCGGGCGTTTCTCGAATGCGATTGACCGCCGGGGCGGCACCGTCCCGGCCATTGCCGCGCACGCCGCGACTCTCACCTCCAGCTACTTTCAATAACTGTCACGGCCATAATGCCCGTGAGGCGACGCGTGCCTACCGAAGCATCCCCCAGGGCTTCACATCACCGCCCGCCAGCCCGCCGCTTCACAACCGCCCCCCGCTGCAACACATACTCAACCCGCGCACCTTCATCGGCCACAACCCCAATATCCTCGAGCGGATTGCCATCCAGCACGACGAGGTCGGCGATCGCCCCCACCGCAACCACCCCAAGCTCCCCCGTCATATTCACGATCTCCGCCGCCACCGTAGTCGCCGACCTAAGCGCTTCCAGATTCCCAAGCACCTCCGCCCGAATCCGAAACTCCCCGGACTGAAACGCGTGCATCTCCCCGAGCAGGTCCGACCCGAACCCCATCTTCACCCCTGCTTTCGCATAGATCTCGAGCGACTCGCGTCCTTTCTGCTGCACGGAAGCAACTTTCGCCACCGAGTCGGCCGGCATTCCAAACTCCGCCCCATGTTTCGCCAGCGCGTCATAAGTCACCAGCGTAGGCACCACAAACGCCCCCCGCTCATGCATAAGCACCGCAGCCGCTTCATCCACGAGATTCCCATGCTCGATCGTCCGCACGCCGCATCTCACGGCCCGCGCAATCGCCCGCCCCGTATACGCATGCGCCATCACATAAGTATTCGCGGCCTCGGCCTCATCAACAATCGCCCGAATCTCATCCTCCGAATACTGCGTGTTCGCAATCGGATCGGTCGGCGAAGCCACGCCGCCTGACGCCATGATCTTGATCTGCGTCGCGCCTTTCTGAATCTCCTCACGCACGGCGAGCCGCACCCCTTCGACGCCATCGACGACCCGCGCAATCGCCCCCGTCCTGAAACAGCAGGAGCAGGGCTCCAGCACATCGCCGCGCGGCCGGAAATCCCCATGCCCGCCGGTTTGCGACAGCGCCTTCCCCGACGGAAAAATCCGCGGCCCCGGAATCAGCCCCGTCTCAACGGCCTGCATCAAGCTCCAATCCGCGCCCCCCGCATCCCGCACACTGGTAAACCCACGCGACAACATCGCATCGAGAATCGGCAGCGACCGAATCGCCGCGAGAATATTCGGCTGCGTCGCATTCGCGCCCAGGTTCGCATTCGACGCCAGCACATGCACATGGCAATCGATGAACCCTGGCATCACGGTCTTGCCGCGCACGTCGATCACCTGCGCATTCGGCAAATCCACCGGCCGATCGGTAACCTCGACGATCCGCTCGCCTTCGATCACGACATCATGATGTTCGAGCAATACGCCTCGTTCGAGGTCGAGCACGTTGCCGCCTTGAAGCACGGTAATGGTCATGGAGAAAAATCCTTATCGAGTCGTTGCGGCCGCACGCTTCGCATCCTTCACGAAGCGCGTGCCGACGAAACTGACGGCCGCCGCGAGCATCACGTAGAACGCGGGCGCCATGTTGCTGCCGGTGCGGGCGATCAACCACGTGATCAGGAACGGCGCGAACCCGCCGAAAATCGTCACCGCGAAGTTGTACGCAACGGATAGCCCGGTCGACAGCACCTTGGTCGGAAACAGCTCCGCGAACGCCGCGAGGATCGGCCCCGTATAGGTCGCGATCAGCACGCCGAACACGGCCTGGAACACGATCAGCGACGCGAACCCGGGCGCATGGTTGATCCACGAGAACATCGGCCATGCGAGCACGAGGATCGCGAGCGCCGAGCCGGACAGGAACACGCGTCGTCCCCACGCGTCGGCGAGTCGCCCGACGATCGGCGAGCAGCACATGATCATCAGCCCGCCGACCATGCCGGCCGTGAAGCCGGTCGATTGCGGCAGATGCAGCGTGCGCACGGAATAGGTCGGCATGTAGAACAGCAGCACGTAGGTGCAGACGGTCCACAGGATCACCATCGAGAAACTCGCGAACGTTTCGCGCGGGTAGGTGTGCAGCACTTCCTTCAGCGGCGAGCTTTCCTTCGCCTGCGATTCGACGGCGCTGAACGCGGGCGTCTCGTCGATATGGCTGCGAATGAAGTAGCCGACCGGCCCGACGATGATCCCGAGCAGGAACGGCAGCCGCCAGCCCCAGCTATGCAGCGCCTGCGTGTCGAGCGACGTCGTGACGAACGTGCCGGTCGCGGCACCGAGCAGCACCGCGAAGCCGATGCTCGACTGGATCCAGCTCGAGTAATACGCACGCTTCTCCGGCGGCGCGTATTCGGTGAGGAACGCGGTGGCGCCGCCCATCTCGCCGCCGGCCGAGAAGCCTTGCAGCAGCCGCGCGACGACGATCATCAGCGGCGCGGCGATGCCGGCCTGTTCGTAGGTCGGCGCGATGCCGATCAGCGCGGTGCCGGCCGCCATCAGCAGGATCGTGAGCGACAGCGCGGCCTTGCGTCCGACCTTGTCGGCATAGACGCCGAGCACGATGCCGCCCACCGGCCGCATGAAGAAGCCCACGCCGAACGTCGCGACGGTGAGCAGCACGGACGTGAGTTCGTTGCCGGTCGGGAAGAACAGCTTCGCGATGATCACCGCGAAGAAGCTGTAGACGGTGAAGTCGAACCATTCGAGGCCGTTGCCGATCACGGTCGCGACGATGGCGCGGCGGCGCTGTTGCACCGCCGCATCGACGGAAGGCGCGGCGCGCGGGGAAAGCGTTCCTTGCATGGTCTCTTCCTTTGTCAGAAGTCCGGAGACGGGACGGCTGCCCCGCGTGAATCCCATGCTAAGGACAGCCGCAATTTTTTCTGAAACGAAAGATTCGCATGCCTGCATGCGCTGCACGCATGCGTCACGCGCGCGGCAGTCAGGCCCCGGTTTGCTGCTCTGCCTGTTCGAACAGCCAGCGGGTGAACAGGCGGGCGGCCTGGTTCTGCGCGCGGTCGTTCGGCGAGATCACGTAATAGCCGCCGCCGTGGCTCGCGGACGCTTCCGTCACGCGCACGAGCAGGCCGGCGTCGATGCAGGCGTCGATCATGTAGCGCCAGCCGAGCGACACGCCCTGACCGAGAATCGTCATCTGCACGATCTGCGGATAGGAGTTGATCGTGATGTCCTGCGGCTGCGCCTTCTGCCGGTCGACGTCGTTCAGGTCGAACCATTCGGACCACGACATCCATTGACGCTGGCCGTCTTCGAGGCGCAGCAGCGTTTCGTTCGCGAGATCGGCCGCGTCGAGCGTGCGGCCGGCGAGATAGCCGGGCGCGCAGACGGGGAACACTTCCTCGTCGAACAGCCGGCGTGCGGTGTATTCGGCCGGCGCCTGCTGGCGCACGTAGTAGACGCCGACGTCGAATTCCGCGGGCGACATCGATGCCAGGCCGTCGCGCACGATCAGGCGCAGCTTGATGTTGGGATACGTGGCGCGAAAGTCCGGTAGCCGCGGTGTGAGCCACAGCACCGCGACGCCGGACGAGCACGCGATCGTCAGTTCGAGATCGCCGTACGGTTTCATCACGTCGTGGGTGGCTTCCGCGCATTGCGTGAGCAGATGGTGGACCTGCGCCGCGTATTGCTCGCCGGCGATCGTCAGCCGCAGCGAACGGTGCTCGCGCACGAACAGCGAGCGGCCGAGGAATTCCTCGAGTTGCTGGATCTGGCGGCTGATCGCGCTTTGGGTCAGGTGCAGTTCGGCGGCGGCTTTCGTGAAACTCGCGTGCCGCACGGCGGCTTCGAACGCGACGAGGCACTGCAGGGGCGGGAGAGGCGTGATGCGCATGGCGGGGAGAGAATCAGAGAGGGCGCTGCCTCCATGATACGGGCGGACCCGGCGAAAATCGCATGCCGTGAAGGGCGCTGTGGGTTCGCCGTATTCGTGCGAAGATTGCGCGAAACGACACCGACACGTACCCGAGAACGACGTGACCCTATCAGACCCTTAGAGCAAAGTGAAAGCTGCCCACCCGCCGTGGATGTCCGTCGCGCTGGCCGAACTCGGCATCCGCCGCCACCCGCCCGGCAGCATCAATCCGCGTATCGTCGAATACAACAACCAGACGAACCTGGTCGGCTACGACGACAAGATTTCCTGGTGCTCGTCCTTCGTGAACTGGTGCATGGCGCACGCCGGCTTCCGCGGCACCGGCTCCGCCCTCGCGCGCTCGTGGCTGGAATGGGGCAAACCGCTGGAGCGGCCGGTCTACGGCTGCATCGCGATCCTGACGCGCGACGATCCGACGAGCTGGAAAGGGCACGTCGGTTTCTACCTGCGGCACGATGTCGAACACGTTTACCTGTTTGGCGGCAACCAGCTGGAAGAGGTTCGGGAACTTGCGTATCCGTTGCATGAGGTGATCGGCTACCGAATGACCGTGCAGCGGTAACACACAACGATCCAGAACAAGGAGCCCGCAGTGCAAACCGGCAATCTCCGCCTCTACGCGGATGCGCAATACTCGAGCCCTTATGCGATGTCGGTATTCGTCGCGCTCGAGGTTGCAATGCTCCATAAAATTTGGCTGGCCTGTTATTTCTAACAGGTCTTTCCTCTCGGCGGCAACGTTCATCAGAAAAATCGAGTAACTCGACATGGTTGCTCGGAGGCCAATTTAGCGTGCATTTTGTAGAATCGCACATGCTCCTGAAGGAGGCGACGCGACCAGGCGTTTCTATCCTGGATAGCGCCAAAGTCGATCCGCTGCTTGTTTCGGCGTTAATTTATGTAAGAAATACCAGTATTGCCGAGGCGAAGGATTAAAAATCATTGAAACATAAAATGATGTCGGTTGTCGGGAGATTGTTTTTACGTTTGTTATCAAAGCGGATAGGTCGTTGTGGCAAAATCTCTTTCGACCTTTCGCGCCGCCTCCGATGCGCGTTCATTTTTTCCTCCAGAGGAGATATTCGAAATGGGTAGGTTGCCCAATTCGTTGATGCTTGACGCGGGTATCGAGCAGACGAACCGAGCGCTCGTCCTGGAAACGCCCCTCGGGGCGAAGGTACTGTTGCCGCAACGCGCCATGGGTGAATCGCGCGTGGGCCGGGATTTCGAGCTCACAGTGGACGTCGTGTCCCGGGAGCGCGCGCTTCATTTGAAGAAGCTGATGGCGCAACCTGTCACATTATGGGTGCGTCAAGCCGACGAGTCGTACCTGCCTTGGCATGGCTACGTCCATGCAACGCGACGCCTCGGAGCGGACGGGGGACTCACTTACTATCAGCTTTCGTTTTCGTCGTGGATGCGCTTTCTGCAGTACCGCAAGGACGCGCGCATTTTCCAGGACCTAACGACCGCCGACATCCTGACTAAAGTGTTCAGCGGCCATTCGCAGGCGCGCGGTCATTTCCGGCTCGATGTGAAAGACCCGGGCGCGGTTCGCTCGTACTGTACTCAGTACGAAACCGACCACAATTTCGTCCATCGGTTGATGGAGTCGGAGGGATGGTTCACGTATGTCGAGCATGCAGAGGACGGTAAGTCGCATACGATTGTCGTGACCGACGACCTCTTCAATTGCAAAGCGCTCGCTACCCAGCGAGTACCGTTCTATCGCGGCGACCGAGACGGCCAGGCTGGCACACTCGTCGAGTGGAGCGGCGAGCGTACGACGCAAAGCGTCGGATATGCGTTCAGCACGGCGGATTACAAACGTCCAGCGCGCACGTTGCAGCGGGCGGACCGGTCCACGGTTGACCAGGGCGATATCCCGCAGGAGTTGGAAGTCTACGAATACGCGGGCCACTATAGCTTTCCGGTCACCGGCGAGTCCTACGACCGTGGCGAGCGCGCTATGCGAATTCGGCTTGAAGAGATGGCCTCGCGCAGCAAACGGTTTTTCGGGGTGGGCAGTGTTCCGTGCATGGACGCCGGTCGATGGTTCACGCTCGAAGACCATCCCGAGCACGACGCAGACAAGCCTGAGGATCGCGAGTTCGCGATTCTTGGCGTGCGTTGGGCTATCCAGAACAATCTGCCGCTGGGCAACAGCCGCCCCTTTCCGGGTAGCCTGCAGCGACGCCTGTCGCGTCTGCGTGCCGAATACAAGGACCGGCAGGCCGCATTCGTATCGAAGGACCCGTTAGGCAATGAAAGTTTCGTGCTGGCCGAAATCGAGGTCCAGCGCCGCTCGGTGCCATTCCGCAGCCCGTTCGAGCATAGAAAGCCGGTCATGCATATGCAGACCGCCACTATCGTGGGACCGGCGGGTGAGGAGGTGTACACGGACGAGTTGAACCGGGTGAAGGCTCAGATGCACTGGGACCGTCTGGGAAGCAATAACGAGACATCATCGTGCTGGATGCGGGTAATACTGCCGCACGCCGGCAAGGGATTCGGCGGTGTGTTCGTCCCTCGAATCGGACAGGAAGTGGCCGTCAATTACCTCGACGGGGATTGCGACCGGCCGGTCGTCAGTGGAGTGCTCTTTCACTCTGTCAACACGCCACATTGGCATTCGAACGGCCTGCTGTCCGGTTTCAAGTCGCAGGAGTACAGCGGTCAGGGTTTCAATCAACTCGTCTTCGACGACTCCACGTCGCAGAACCGGGCGCAGCTTTTCAGCTCGACGGCGAATTCGTATCTTCACATCGGCTATCTCATCGACCACAGCGGCAATACGCGCGGCAACTACCTTGGCACGGGCTTCGAACTGAAGACCGAGGCGTCAGGTGCCCTGCGGGCCGGACGAGGGCTCTACGTATCGACCTACGCCCGCGGCGGCACGTCGAGTCAGCCGCTGGATGTGAAGGAAGCCACGCAACACCTTATCGATTCGAGCGGCGTGATTCAGCATCGCTCACTCGCGGCAGCTGACGGCCAGGCCGAGACCCTGGACGATGCTCAGGATGCCATCAAGGACTTCGCTGCGACGACGCAGAGCGATGCACAGGGCTCTATGGCGGGCGGCAGGACAGCGGGTGGCGGCACCGGAAGCGCCAATGCGTTTTCGCAACCTGTCATGTTGCTTGCGAGCCCGGCTGACATGGGCCTGTCGACGCAGAAGTCGCTCCACGCAGCAGCTACCCAGCACGTCAATTTGGTTAGCGGAGAGAGCACCTACGTTTCGGTGGCGAGGTCGTGGATTGCCAGTATTGGCGAGAAATTAAGCTTCTTCGTGCAGAATGCCGGTATCAAGCTGTTTGCCGGCAAAGGCAAGGTCGAAGTGCAGGCGCAGTCGGACAACATCGAACTTACGGCAGACAAGACTGTAAAGGTCGTGTCCACTTCCGATTCGGTGAACGTTACAGCCCAGAAGGAAATTACCCTTACCGCCGGCGGCGCATCGATTCGCATCGCCGAAGGTAAAATCTTCATCCATGCGCCGGGGCTGGTCGAGGTCAAGGGCAGTCCGCTCATCTTCGATGGCCCGGCGGGCGATAGCGCGTCGGCGCAGCTTGCGCCTTCAAAGTCGTGCGCCCAACAGTTCGCAGCCGCGGCCCAGGCCGGCTCGGCACTCGTGTAGGGCGGTCGGTATGGTTCACTACGTTATCGTCGAAGTCGTGAACGGGAAGCCCGAGTTGCCTGGTGTGCCGCCGGTCTATGAAGTCGGTGAGTTGGTTCCCGCTGCGCGTCCCGAACTCGAGGGCGTGGCGCCCGTGCTGTACTGTGCGGAGCATCCCGAACTGCAATTGCCAGCGTTGAGAGAACGTGCCGAATCGGACCTTGAGAATGGCTTGCCGCCAGTCGTTTGCGCCATTCTCGAATGCGGAAAGGCGACGGGCCGGCTTCAGCAACATCTGTCGAACCGGTTGATACTGCAGGCGCCGATTTCGGGCGATGCGGTCTTCCGCTACTACGACCCGCGCGTGTTTCTGCACTTGGGTCGCATCTTGAAGGCCGAGCAGATGGATGCGCTTCTGGGGCCGATTGCAACGTGGACGTACCTCGACCCCATGAGCGGCTGGACGGTGGTCAACGGCGCGGCCGAACCGGAAGCCGCCTTCGCGGTTACTGCGGACCAGCACGCACGAATCGCGCGCATCGAGTTGGTTCAGCGCGGGCTTGACCTACTCCGTTGCAATGGTACGGCGCCTCGTCCCGATATGTCGGCGCTGCTCGACGCGCAACTTGCAAAAGGAGAGGCTCATGGGCTCGCCGGTGGGGACCTGCTTGCTTTTGCACTTCACGGCACACTCGTTTCCCCCTGCTTTGACCGTCACCCGCGTGTTCGGGCCATTCTGCAGGCGCCGCGGAAAGGCCCGTATGCTGAAGCGGTAGCGAACTGGAGCGCGGCAGACTGGGAAGCGATTGCTCGCGAGAGCATCCAATATCAATGAGCCCGGGTGGCGGCACGAGAGAGATAAAGAATGGCACTCGACACGAATTTTGCGAGTATTTCGCAGCTCACGCAGTCCGCGATGCAGACCAGCTCGCGTGCGCCGAATTCATGCAACATGTGCAAGAAGAAGGGATTGCCGATTCTGCCTGTCCGCTACGGGGTCGTGGCCAACTCCAAGGCTCACAGCTCTGCTGGCGCGATGTCGCTCATGGGCGGAAAGTTTGGCGACGGCGTCGTCGGCATCGCGCTCAAAAAGGCAAAGTACACGCTGCGCACCCTGCGCTACGGCTACGTGTATATCTTCTATCCAAAGACACAGCGATGGCAGATATACGCGGTTACGGCGGAAGGATACTTGTACGACTATCCGGTCGGCATCAAGCTCGACCGTAGTTTCGAGAAACCGTTCAGTTGCCACCAACCTGGGCATGCGCAACTGGCTCAATGCATCACCATTGAAGACGCCGAACATGCCGGAACCGTGTATCTGGCGTTCAGCGATGAGCTTTGGACACAGAAAGTCCGCGACACCTACGCGAAGAACTTCATGGGTTGTCGTGACAAGCGGATGCAGAAGTTCGATGCAACCGCCTGGTATAACGGCAGCATGAACCAGCCGCACGCGGATAGCGTGGACCATCTCGAGGGGCTACTGAGCGAATACAAGGGCGGTCGTCCCGATGCGCTCGTTACCGGTTGCTTTCCGTACCATGACCGTGCCGGGCAGCAGCCGGCCCTGAAAAAGGCGATGGATTCCATACTGCCGGACAAGGGGCTGTTCTTCGCGTTGTGGGACCCGGTTGGCATCACGCAGGAACTCAACTTCGAGCAGCGCGTTGCTTTCGGCGCAGCGCTTGCGCCGTATGAACACGGAATATGGGCCGCCAGCGCAATCGACGCGCTGCAAAAGGCGGTCGCGGTTTCGGCGAAAGAGGACGTGGAACGTGCCGCCGGCATGCTGGAAGCCAATACTTACGAGGGCATGGGCCTCGGGGCTCTGTTCGATGGTGGCAAGGCGCTCGAGAAGCGGCTCAAAAGCATTGAGGCGCAGAAGGAGTCTGAACTTGCAACAGCCGGACCGGAGGCATGGAAGCCCTACACGACCCACTATCGGCAGCAGGCTATCGTCGACTTTCGGCAACAGATGGCGAACGCGATGAAGTCGGAGCAGGCGAGCACGCTTATACCGCTGTCGCAAGACCATCAGGCGTGGCTGTCCAGTGCCGCATTGCTGAACGTTTTCGAGTCGGATTACGAGCCGGGAAGTTGGCGATGCGGGCTGAACTATACCAACACATTTACACGGTGCATCGAAGGCTCGGCTGACCGCAAAGAGGTCCTTGACGTGCTCGTCAAGTGGGCCAAAGGCAGCGTATCCGATACCCGTAACCCGCTGCTGCGAGCGTTCGTTTTAAATAGTCCGGTACTTGCCGAGAAGGTCAAGGAAGCGTCCAGTTACCCGTACATGGAACTGAGGGAGTTCGTTGCAAAGCTCATTGAGTCATACAGCAAGATAGAGCAGGTGGAAGATTCGAAGGACAAGGGCATTAAGGTTGCCGTCGCGAAGTCCCTAGCGCGACTGCTACATGAGACAGGTGGGCCGGTCGTTCAAGCGGTTAGTACGGGAGTGGAGACTGCGGCGGCGAAGACGCTGTATGTCACACTGTGCATGAGGACGAAACAGCTGTTCGAGTTTAAGGTCGTATACGGTTCGGTAAACCAATGGGTGAACTACATCGCCCGTCAGATGCAGGAAATGATGCCGGGCCGGCAGAAAATTAGCGTGCAGGACCTGAAAAAGCAGCTTCAGGACAAGGCCTCCGTAGGCGGAGGCGTAGACGCGGAGATCAAGGCGAAGCAGTTCGTGCCAGTCGAAAGCCCGACGACAGAGGCCGCTGCCCTAGCAAGCGTCAAGGCGAAGCCCGGGTTCGAGAAGTTGGCCAGCGCGACGCTGACGCCGGACGTGGTCGAGACGATTTACATGCCAAAATTCCGACTTATGACGAAGGGTGAACCTGGGTTTGCAGGCATTGGAGCGATATTCAGTGCTATCAATCTTCGTTTCGCTCGTGAGGAGTTGAAGAAAGCGAATCGGTTCAATCAGACGGAAGCAGGCATCAAGTTCGACAATGCAGTCGGTGGGCTCGTAGCCGGCGTCGCGCAATATGGTTCATCCGCGCTTGAGCAGATGGAAAAGGCGGGCGTTAAACTCTCCGAGAGCACGGCCAAGGTTGGGCGGTTCCTGGGCATCGTTGGCAGATTCGGTGGGGCTATTGTCGGATTGGTATCGGCGGCTATCGATGCATACCATGCCTACGACGAACTCGAGCACGGAAATATCCTTATGTTTGCGCTCTACACTACGTCGGCACTTATCGGAGGAGCTTTGGTCGTTGCCGCGTTTTTAGGAAGTGTTTTGACGTTGCCGTTGCTCCTTCTCGCAGCTCTTATCGGTGTATTGATTAACTATTTCAAGAGTCGCGAAGTGGACGATTGGCTGGAGCAATGCTATTTCGGAATCAAGGCAACTAGCAAAAGATTTGAACACCTTGAAGAGGACCGGAAGGCGTTCACAGCAATTTTTTCTTGAATGGAATCAGTATGGCTTTCGACGGACACTCCCGATACAAGCTCAATCGACCGGTAACGGATACGGAGTCATCGGCACGACTGCATGTCAACGAACGGCGCACTGATAGTGCAAAGAGCGTGGGTACAGTATTCAAGGCAACCGATTCATACCTCGAGGTATGTGATGGCCTTTATCGTGAAAAGGGCTGGGGGCTGCTGGCGTTTTCTACTGCTGGTATCCTCTTCTTCTGCCTAATCGCAATGTTTCTGTGGATAGCGACCCACATGCCAATTGCTGTCCGCGCAAAAGGGCAGCAGGGTATTGTTTACTTCCTGTTGGCAATTTTTTCATTAATTGGCATTGGTGGCCTTGCAGTAACGGTGCGAGCGCTTCTCATAGATTGCTTCAATTATACGCGCAAGCCGATACGGTTTAACCGCTTGGACCGAAAGATATACGCCTTTCGCCATAACGGGCCAGGTGGTGTCTTCTCAGTTCCGTGGGATAGTGCATTTTTGTACGTTGAGCGCAAGCCCAAAGCTGGTCTCGCGGGGACGGCACCTCGTGTGGTCCGTTGCCTTGTGCTTAACGACGAGGGGTTAGTTGTCGGCACGTTCTCGGTCGGCAAGTACGTAGAACTTGCATTTGAGGAAAATAGCCCGGCTGGACAGCAGGCGATGGAAGAGCTTTACCAAGACTTTGAATACTATCGCCGCTTCATGGAAGAGGGACCATCTGCGGTACCTCCGGTAGCCGAATTTCTCACAACAGAAGTCTCGTTCCGAAATTCTCTAAAGTTGCAGTTTGATGGTGCGTCAGACCTGTTGAAGTCGGGGAACCCGGTTATGTCTTTGGTGACGATTATTGCTGCGCTACCGACATTCATCCTTGCGGTTGCCTATTACATCGCGCAGCGGACCTGTCGTGAACCAGTGTGGCCCGAGGAAGTTGAGCGGGCGTGCAATGCTGCGACGCCGTCCAACGGCCTTACAGCATGAGCCGACGGTTCATTCGTCAGGGCGATAAGACCGATCGCAACGGTGTTGTGGTCGACGGTATCGCAGGCACCTCGTTGCAAGGCCAACCTTTCGCTTATCTGGGCGCCCCGGTTCAATGTCCCGCCTGTGGCACGACGGGCGTCATCATAAGCGACGGCTCGCCACGCGCGATGACGATGATGGGTAAGCAGGTCGCATTAGAGAACGATTTGTGCCAATGTAAATGTGAGCCACTGCCGAAGCTGATGTCGTCCCAGACTCTCGGTTCAATAAAGACATGACGGCGCGTCGCTGCCTGTTGCAGGGCAACGGGCGCGGTTGTTGAAACGTATCAGCCACGGGCTCGTTGCCGCTCGCGATGAGTTGTACGGTCATTTTCTATCATGATGCGGACGATTGCAGGGGTGGCGTGCGAAAGATGCACGATCCGCTTGATAGCCATATAGCGGATGGCGCGCCAAGGCGACGGCGCATGACCGTGAATGGCCACCTTCGCAGTCGATGACCATCGATACGATTTCTATCGGTAGGGCTTCGACAAAGGAGTGAATCGCCTGAGCCTGCTCTGCGGTGAACGTGCGGGCGAGTTTGTCCCGCGGCCTCTTCGATAGATTCGGGTTCAGGAAATCGACGTCCGCAAAGCTCAGTCGCAGCAGATGGCCCTGAATCATGCGTACGCTCATGCCGCGTGCATACATGCTGATGACGTGATCGTCGAAGCCGGGCAGCCGGCATTGATACTTGCCGGCCAATTGCCGTTCGAACGTTGCCTGCCGGTCATGCGGAATATCCAGCTTCAGTTCGCCGTTGGGGCGTGAGGAACGTCTTGGTGCGGGTGCCATTGCGGTGGTTGCCGGCCGTGCCTTGCTCGGTCCCGGCTTCCGGATGGTGGCTCATCTCGGCCGTGAGCATGCGTTTGGCCAACTGCTTCCTGAGCTGGCCGGCCAAGCCCCGATTCGCCCAGGATCGACTCGGCGTTCTTGCCCTGAAGCTGGGCAAGCAACTGATCGTCAGTTCGTCGGGAAACACCTTCGGTGCCTTCGGATTCTTGCTCTTCTTGATCACTGTTGCATCGGTCATAGGACGTTAGTTCCGTTATCGTTTCATGACCTCGGCACACTAAAAGTCTGACAGGCTCCCGTATCGTGATCCCGCCTAGTTTTTCGCCACAGCGTCAGTTTCCGTCTGTGTTC
>NZ_JACFYV010000176.1:0-14645 GCF_016759955.1 Burkholderia sp. KCJ3K979 | reverse complement strand
CGGCCGTACCGCGTCCGGCGCCGGCGGCCACGCCGCAGGCGACGCGCGAAGCCGCACCTGCACCCGTGCCGGCGACGCCGGCCGTCGCCGCGCCCGCTGCCCCGGTTCAGGCGCCCGCGCCCGCACCCGCCGTACCCGTGCGCGAAACCGCGCCGATCGGCGACGCGGCGTACCTGCGCAACCCGGCGCCCGACTATCCGGCGTTCGCGCAGGACCAGGGCTGGGAAGGGCGCGTCGTGCTGCGCGTGCACGTGCTCGCGAGCGGCACGCCCGACTCGGTCGAGGTCCGCACGAGCAGCGGCCGCCGCCTGCTCGATAGCGCGGCCGTGGCCGCCGTGAAGCGCTGGACCTTCGTCCCCGCGAAGCGCGGCGACGAAGCGGTCGACGGCTGGGTGAACGTGCCGATCGATTTCAAGCTGGGCTGACCCGCCGGGCCGCCCGCACATTTTTCGAGGAACTCACATCATGAACGCTATCCCGACCACCTTCATCGTCCAGGGCGCGCTCTGGCTGCTCGTCGTTTTCTCCGTCGTCACGTGGACGCTGATCGTCGTGAAGGCCATCCAGAGCCTGCGCTCGAGCGCGCGCAACCGGCGTTACGTCAGCGCGTTCTGGGCCGCGAACAGCTTCCACGACGCGGCCACGCTCGACGGCGCGAACAGCCCGGTGGGCGAACTCGCCGCGACGGGCTTCGACGCACTGCGACGCGCCGACGAGAGCAGCGCGCACGATCTCGAACACAGCTGGAGCCGTCATGACCTGCTCGAACGCCATCTGCGCCAGCAGATCCACAACGCGCGCCGGCGCGAGGAAGCGGGGCTCGCGGTGCTCGCGTCGATCGGCAGCACCGCGCCGTTCGTCGGGCTGTTCGGCACCGTGTTCGGCATCATCCATGCGCTGACCGCGATCACGCACAGCGCGTCGGCGAGCATCGACGTCGTGGCCGGGCCGATCGGCGAGGCGCTGGTCGCGACCGGCATCGGTATCGCGGTCGCGGTGCCGGCCGTGCTCGCGTACAACTTCTTCGTGCGCCGCGTGAAGGCCGCGTCGGCCGATCTCGACGCGTTCGCGACCGACTTCGTCACGCTCGCGCAGAAAGCCGGCTTCCGCGTGCCGGCCGCCGTGCCCGCCGCCGCGCCGGCGCGCCGTTCCGACGACACCCGCCAGGAGGCGTTCGCATAATGGCCTTCTCGTCCTCCTCCGACAACGACGACGTGCTCAGCGAAATCAACATCACGCCGCTCGTCGACGTGATGCTCGTGCTGCTGGTCGCCTTCATCGTCACCGCGCCGCTGCTGAACAACGCGGTGCACGTGAATCTGCCGAACACCGTCGCCACCGCGCCGGCCGACCGCAAGCCGAACGTGACCGTGAGCGTCGACGGCAAGGGCGTCGTGTACCTCGACAAGCACGCGGTCGCGCTCGATACGGTGCCGGCCGAGCTGGCCGCGCTGAAGGCCGGCCGGCCCGACGTCGCGCTCGACCTGCAGGCCGACGAGCACGTGCCGTACGGCACCGTCGCGAAGCTGATGGCCGCGATCGAGCACGCGGGTATCACGCGATTGTCGGTGCTCACCGCGCCGCGCGGCTGACGCGCGTTTCACGACTCCTTTTTGCGAACGCATTCATGAGCACCACGGCTTCACACAACGTTCAGTCGATCTGGTACACGCGCTGTCCGGTGCCGACACCACTCGGCATCGCCGCGCATCTCGGCTGGCTGGATCACGAATTCGCCGGCGACGGCATCACCGTGCGCGCGCTGCAGGAAAGCCAGCACGCGGCGCTGCATCACGCGCACGTCGACCATTCGCTCGACAACGCGTTCCGGCAGGGCGGCAGCATTCCGGCGCTGTGGGCGCGCGCGTCCGGCGCCGACACGCGCGTGGTCGCGCTGACCTGGGTCGACGAGGCGCAGGCGATCGTCGCGCTGCCGGAAGCCGGCCTCGCGCGGCCGAAGGACCTGCGCGGGCGCCGCATCGGCCTGCCGCGCCGCGACGGCGAGCGGATCGACATCTTCCGCGCGGCGGCGCTGCGCGGCTTCGTCAGCGCGCTGTCGCTCGACGGGCTCGGCCCCGGCGACGTCGAATGGGTCGACGTACCGGCATCGAACCTGCGCGCGCCGGTGTCGACGCCCGCGACCCGCGACGCGGCGTTCAGTCATCCGGCGAGCCTGTCGAGCCGCCGGCTCTATGCGGCCGAGGCGGCCGCGCTGGTGCGCGGCGACGTCGACGCGATCTACGTGAAGGGTTCGCTCGGGCTCGAAACCGCGCACCTGATCGGCGCGCAGCCGGTGGTCGACATCGGCTTTCATCCCGATCCGCAGATCCGCATCAACAACGGCTCGCCGCGGCCGCTGACCGTCAATGCGTCGACGCTCGAACGCCATCCCGACATCGTCAGCCGCTTTCTCGCACGCGTGACCGACGTCGAAGGCTGGGCGCGCGAGCACGAGCACGAAGTGCTCGGCTATCTCGGCCGCGAGACGGGGTCGGGCCATGACTGGCTGCGGCTCGCGTACGGCGTGGACGTGCACCGGCGGCTGCGCACGGATCTCGACGAAGCGTCGATTGTCGCGCTCGACGATTTCAAGCGCTTCCTGGTCGACTGGCGGTTCCTGCCCGCCGACTTCGACGTGCGCGCGTGGATCGACCGGCGCGCGCTCGACGGCATCGCGACGCTGTCGCGGTGAGCACGCCGGCACGTGTCGCCGACGCATGGCGGCGCGAGCGCTTCACCGGCGGCTTCATGCTGCTCGCGCTCGCGAGCGGCACGACGATCAGCATGGCGCAGCTCGCGACGACGCTGTATGCGCTGGCGCTCGGCGTCGACGACGCGCGGCTCGGCATCATCGCCGCGATGGAGCCGCTCGGCATCGCGCTGATGACGTTGCCGGCCGGGCTGCTGGTCGCGCGCTACGGTGCGCGGCGCGTGTACTTCGCGGCCAGCCTGGGGCCGATGCTGCTCAATCTCGTCGTGCCGTTTACGGGCGCATGGCCGCTGATCGCGCTCACGCAAGGGCTGATCGGGCTGTGCATCCCGTTCCGGATCGTGTCGATCAACGGCGTGTTTCTCGCGCGGCTCGCACAGATCGGCCTCGCCCGTGCGGGCTGGTATCGCGCGGCGATGTCGATCGGCATCGGGATGGTGGGGCCGTGGCTCGCGAGCGGGCTGATCGGCACGCACGGTGCGGTCGCGACGTTCTGCGTGGCGTCGGCGAGCTTCGCGGGGATGGCGCTGTTCAGCCGTGTGTTGCTCGGCGATGCGGCGCCACCGTCGCGCGGCGCGTCACGTCGAACCGGCGGCCTGCGCGCGCTGTTCGCGCTCGCGTGGAGCCACGACATCCGCGAGCAGCTCGTCGTGGAAGCGGTGAACAGCGCGACGCGCGCGCTCGTCGGCACCTATACGGTGGTGCTCGCGATCCAGTCGCTCGGCCTCACGCAGACGCGTGCCGTCGCACTGCTGACGTTGCAGGGCGCGGTCGCGGTGATCGCGCTGTTCGGGCTCGGGCACGTCGCGCAGCGCATGACCGAGCGCCGCTGTCATGCACTCGGCCTCGCGGGCGGCATGGCCGGGCTGCTCGCGCTCGGCCTCGGGCGCGATGCGTGGATCGTCGGTGCAGGGCTCGCCGCGCTGTGCGCCGGCTCGTCGCTGCTGCATCTCGTCAACATGCAGCATCTCGGCCGTCATCCGGCCGACAAGAGCCAGGTATCGAGCCTCTACAACCTCGCGTCGATGACCGGCGCGTTCTGCGGTCCGCTGGTCGGCAGCGCGCTTGCGCCGCTCGTCGGGTTGCGGGCTGTGTTTCTGTGCTGGCTGCCGGTCGTCGTGCTGGTCGCGCTCGCGCTGCGGCTCGCACACGGGCGTCGCGGCGCGATGCAAGCGCTGCCTGTGAAGCTGTCCTGACGAATTCGGCATCGTGCGGTGTTGCGTGACCAGCAATTTTCCGCCTTCACAGATGCGCATGCAGCAACACGGGCGCAGAAGACCCGCCGCGAGCCCCGTGCGACGGGCCTGTCGATGCTGGCATCCGAATTGCATGAGAGAACCCGTGCGTCGCGCACGCACTGCGTTCAACCGATCAAACAGGATGACTCATCGATGTTCAGGAAAAAACTAATCGTCACCGCGCTGGGGGGACTGCTGACGGGCGGCGCCGTATCGTTGCCCGCATGGGCAGAAGATGGCGCGGCGACGGCGGGGGCGCCGGACGCGAAGCCGGCGCAACAGGCATCGGACGATGCGGCCGCGGCCGCTGCGAAGGCGGTGCGTGCGAACCGCGGCACGGCCGTACGCGAAACGAATCTCGGCACGGTGACCGTGACGGCGCGCCGGCGCAAGGAGCGCATCCAGGACGTGCCGGTCGCGGTCAGCGCGCTGAGCGGCGATGCGATCAAGAACAACGAGCTGCGCGTGATCAACGACGTGACGAAGTACGTGCCGAACTTCACCGGGCAATCGACCGAAGGCCGCGAGCGGCCGCGCTGGTTCCTGCGCGGCGTCGGCAGCAACGATCCGTCGGACCTGTCGCTGAGCCCGATCGGCGTGTACTTCGACGACGTGTACATCAACAGCGTGTTCGGGCAGGGCTTTCCGCTGTTCGACCTCGACCACATCGAAGTGCTGCGCGGGCCGCAGGGCACGCTGTGGGGCAAGAATACGGTCGGCGGCGCGCTCAACATCACGTCGCAGAAGCCGACGTTCGACGTGAGCGGCTACGGCAAGCTCGGCTTCGGCCAGTACAACAGCCGGCTCGCGGAAGCGGCGATCGGCGGGCCGATCGGCAAGAACGACGTGCTGGCCGCGCGCGTGTCGGTGTATCACGAGAATGCCGACAGCTTCTACACGAACACGGTGCAGCAGGGGCGCTTCGGCGGCTTCCACGACAACGCGGTGCGCTTCCAGGTGCTCGCCGTGCCGACGTCGGACACCGATTTCCTGTTCAACATCCATGGCCGCAACTACACGGGCGGCGGCAACGCATGGCACGCGGAAGGTGCGGGGCGCGGTGGCACGAACCAGTTCGGCTTCGTCGGGTCGAGCGATCCGTATACGGTGTCGCTCAATGCGCCGTCGAGCGATCACATCTCGACGTGGGGCACGTCGCTGACCGCGCACTGGCGCATCAACCCGGCGGTGTCGCTGACGTCGATCACCGCGTTCGAAGGGCTGCACCGCTGGTACCAGGACGACGAGGACTATTCGCCGTTCGATGCGGCGCGCTCGCACGACCGCCTGTCGAGCCGGCAGTTTTCGCAGGAATTCCGGCTCGAATCGCCGCAGAGCGACCGCCTGAGCTGGATCGTCGGCACGCATCTGTTTACCGAGCAACTGGCCGAGCAGGGCGCCGGCGGCGGGCTGCCGGGCTCGCCGTCGCCCGCGTACTACCACCTGACCGATCTCACGCAGCACACGCAGAGCGCGGCGATCTTCGGCAGCGTCAAGTACCGCTTCACCGACCGCTTCAACGTGACGGGCGGGCTGCGTTACACGATCGAGCGCAAGACCATCAACCTGACCGGGCTGCAGGATACCGGCAACGTGACGTTCAGCGATCCGAACAGCTGGTGGTCGCCGTCGTCGGTGTCGTCGCCGCTCGCGGTCAGCGCGCGGCAGAACCAGACCAACACCTGGCGCGCGCCGACGTGGGACCTCACGCCCGAATATGCGCTCAGCAGCAACGTGCGTGCGTATTTCCGCTATGCGCGCGGCTTCCGCTCGGGCGGCTACAACGGCAACGCCTATACGCAGAGCACGGTGTCGACCGTGTCGCCGGAGTACCTGACCGATTACGAAGTCGGCATCAAGAGCGAGTGGTTCGACAAGCGGCTGATCGTCAACGCGAGCGTGTTCCACTACGACTATCGCGACATCCAGGTGTTCGCGCTGGCGCCGAACCCGTTCGGCGGGCCGCCGGTGTCGACGCTGTCGAATGCGGGGCAGGGGCGCGCGGACGGCTTCGAGCTGGAGCTGAAGGCGCAGCCGGTCAACAGCCTGTACCTGTTCGCGAACCTCGGGATGCTGAACACGCGCTACACGGAATTCCGCAACGTGCCGACGGCCGTGGGCAACTCGTTCGCGCGTTCGCCGCATACGACGCTGAACGCGGGTTTCGACTATCGCGTGCCGGTGTCGTTCGGCACGCTGACGGCCGGCGGCGACGTGAACTACCGCAGCCGCGAATACTTCAGCGCGACGCGGCAGACGATGCCGCAGCTGTGGCAGGGCGGCTATACGGTGCTGAACGCGCATGTGTCGTACACGACGCCGAACCAGAAGTACATCGTGACCGGCTACGTGACGAACCTGACGAACAAGGTCTACAAGAAGCTCGAGCTGTTGCCGTCGTATGGCGCGTATCCGACGCTGTACGGCGATCCGCGCACGGTCGGGATCACGCTGACCGCGAAGATCTGAGCCTGACCGGAAACGCCTGCCGCGGCGCCGGCGCCTGGCGCGTCGAGCCGCGGTACGTCGTCCCTGCACGCATCACGACGTGACGCGAATCACCACCTTGCCGAAGTGCTGCCCCGATTGCAGGTGCGCATACGCTTGCGGCGCTTCGTCGAAGCCGAACACGCGATCGACCACCGGCTTGATCCGTTTCGCGTCGACGAGGCGCGCGACGTCGTCGAGCATCGCGCGGCTGCCGACCATGAAGCCGTGCAGTTGCTTGACGCCGCCGATCAGCGGCAGCAGATCGAGTACCGGCCCGCCGAAGCTGCTGAGGCCCCCGATGATCGACACGATGCCGCCGAGCTTCGTCGCGGCGATCGAGCGCGGCAGCGTATCGCGGCCGCCGACTTCGACGACGAGATCCGCGCCCGCGCCGCCGGTGAGCCGCAATACTTCATGTTGCCATTCGGGCGTCGTCCGATAGTTGATCGTTGCGTCCGCACCGAGTGCGCGGGCGCGTTCGAGCTTCGCGTCGCTCGACGACGTGACGATCGTGCGCAACCCCGTGGCCTGCGCGAGCTGCAGCGCGATGATCGATACGCCGCCCGTGCCGAGCAGCACGACGGTCGCGCCCGGCTTCAATCCGCCGCCGACGAACAGCGCGTTCCACGCGGTGATGCCCGCGCACGACAGCGTCGCCGCTTCGTCGTAGTCGAGATGCGCGGGAATCGCGACCAGCGCGGTTTCGTCGGCGACGAAGCGTTCGGCCAGCACGCCGTCGAATTGCGCGCCGGGCGAACCCGACACTTTGTGCGGCGTCGGCGGCCCGTCGCTCCAACGCGGGAAGTAGGTGTTGATCACGCGGTCGCCCGGCTTGAAGCGCGTGACGTCGCGGCCGGTCTCGACCACTTCGCCGGCGCCGTCGGCGACCGGGATCAGCGCTTCCTTGCCGATACCCAGATAGTCGCCGCGCGCGAACATCAGGTCGCGATAGTTCAGCGCGGCCGAGTGGATCTTCACGACGACGTCGGTCGGCCCGACCGCGCGCGGCGTCGCGTCGATGCGCCCGAGCCCGGCAATGCCGTCGCCCGGTTTGAGATGCCATGCATGCATGTCGACTCCTTTTCGAGATAGTCCGGACTATCATAGTGTTGCGCAGGCGGACGCATTGGCGAGAATTCGGCCAACGATTGTCGCCGGCATGGACGCAACCCTGTCATCGCACCGGAGTGGAGCGGCATGGATGAACGGCTGAGAGGCGTCGCCGAATTCGTCGACGTGGTGGAATCGGGCAGCTTCGCGGCGGCGGCGCTGCGTCTCGGCATGACGCGCTCGGCCGTCGCGAAGATCGTCGCGCGGCTCGAACTGCGTCTCGGCGCGCGGCTCTTGCAGCGCACGACGCGCCAGCTCGGCCTGACCGACGAAGGGCTCGTCTATTACGAGCAGTGCCGGCGGCTGCTGGCCGAACTCGGCGAAACGGAAGCCGCGCTCGATGCGGGGCGTCGCGAGCCGGCCGGGCGCGTGCGCGTCAGCGTGCCCGTGCTGTTCGGGCGGCAGTGCGTGGCGCCCGTCGTGCGGCGTCTCGTCGAGCGCCATCCGCGGCTCGAAATCGACATGTCGTTCAGCGATCGCGTGGCCGACCTCGTCAACGACGGTTTCGATCTGGCCGTGCGCATCGGCGAGCTGGCCGATACGAACGCGCTGGTCGGCCGCAAGCTCGGCGTGCAGCGCATGGGCATCTGCGCATCGCCCGCGTATCTCGCGCGTCACGGCCGGCCGTCGGGGCTCGACGAACTCGCGTCGCACGTCGGCATCGCGTATTCGCGCGGCGGACAGCCCACACCATGGCGAGTCATCGGCGCGGACGGCGCGGTGCACGACCATCGCGCGACCGGCCGCCTGCGGTTCGACGACCTGCAGGCGATCGCCGATGCGGCCGCCGCCGGCGCGGGCCTGGCGTGGCTGCCGTGCTGGCTGATGGCGCCGTACCTGCACGATGGCCGTCTCGCGCTCGTGATGGACAGCAACAGCGTGTCGGGCGCCGAGGTGTTCGCGGTGCGTCCGGCGGCGCGCCACGTGCCGTCGAAGGTGCGGGCCGTCGTCGATGCGCTGGTCGACGAGATTCCGCACATGCTGGCGTCCGACGACGCAAACGGGGCGCGCGCATGACGGCGACCAATGCGCCGACGACGGCGCGACAACCCGGCTGGCCGCGCATCGCGCCCGCTCGCGTCTCATATATCGAGAACACATCCCGGTAATTGACGCGAATTTCACGGGGCTCCTAGACTGGCCTGCATGACGCCGCGCCTCACGCGAGACGATCCAGGAGACATGCCGATGACCGCCACCGCCCCGCAGTTGCACGCCGCGACGATGCGGCGCCTGAACCTGCGCCTGATTCCGTTCCTGATGCTGCTGTACCTCGTCGCGTATATCGACCGCTCGAACATCTCGGTCGCGGCGTTGCAGATGAATGCCGACCTCGGCCTCAGCGCCGAAATGTACGGGCTCGGCGCGGGGCTGTTCTACGTGACCTACATCCTGTTCGAGGTGCCGAGCAACCTGTTCCTCGCGCGGGTCGGCGCACGCCGCTGGATCGCGCGGATCATGATCACGTGGGGCATCGTCGCGGCCGCGATGAGCGCGGTGCAGACACCGGGGCAGCTCTACGCGATGCGCCTGCTGCTCGGCGCGGCCGAAGCCGGCTTCACGCCGGGCATCATCTACTACCTGTCCGCGTGGTATCCGCCGAGCGACCGGGCGCGTGCGATGTCGTTCTTCTATATCGGCGCGACGCTCGCGTCGGTGATCGGGCTGCCGCTGTCCGGCGCGCTGCTGAACCTGAACGGCGCGCTCGGCGTCGAGGGCTGGCGCTGGCTGTTCCTGCTCGAAGGCGTGCCCGCGCTGCTGCTCGGGTTCGTCGTGCTGCGCCGCCTGCCCGATACGCCGGCGCATGCGCGCTGGCTGCCGGCCGACGAGCGCGCGTGGCTCGAAGCGACGCTGCGCGACGGCGCGCCGCGCGAGCATCTGTCGCATGGCGTCGCATTGCGGCGTGCGTTCGGCGACGGCAAGGTGTGGGCGCTCGCCGCGTTCTGGTTGTTGCAGGCGTTCGGCACGATCGGCCTGACGTTGTTCCTGCCGCTGCTCGTGAAGAGCCTGTCGGGGCAGTCGAGTTTCGCGGTCGGCAGCCTGTCCGCGCTGCCGTTCCTGTTCGCATGCGTCGCGATGTATCTAAATGGCCGGCATTCGGATCTCGGCGGCGAACGCGCGCTGCATCTCGGCGTGCCGATGCTGTTGGCCGGTGCGTTGCTGGTCGCGGCGATCTACACGCCGGTGCTGCCCGTCGCGTATGCGCTGCTGGTGTTCGCGGTCGGCTTCAACTGGGCGGCGACGCCGGTGTTCTGGGCCGTGACGACCGAGTACGTGTCGGGCCTCACGGCGGCCGCGTCGATCGCGCTGATCAACGCGGTCGCGAACATCGCGGGGCTCGCGCTGCCGCCGGTGATGGGGCGGATCAAGGACGTCACGCATTCGTACGATCTCGCGCTGCTGCTCGTCGCGGTCGCGTTGCTGGCGGGCGGTGTGCTCGCGTTGCGGATCGCGTCGCGGCGCGCGATGCCGGTGGTGGCGGGGCGGGTGGGGTGAGCGAATGGCGAGTGTGAGGGTGACGCATCGAACGCGACGAGAAGGCATCGACCGTACGCGTTTCTCATCGCTGCGGCACAATCGGGCGGAGCACGCGCGCGCCGGGTGACCACAAGGCGCGTTGCGCCATTTCCTCCGCATTCCTTCCCAAGGGCACGCCCATGTCATCCCGCACTTATCTCGTCACCGGCGCATCACGCGGCATCGGCCTCGCGATCAGCACCACGCTCGCCCGACGCGGCCATCGCGTCGTCGGTCTCGCGCGGCACGCGCAGGGCATCGACTTCCCCGGCGAATTGCTCGCGTGCGATCTCGCCGATATCGAGCAGACCGCCGCGACGCTCGCGCGGATCGGCGAACGCCACCACGTCGACGGCATCGTCAACAACGCGGGCATCGTGTTGCCGCAACCGCTCGGGAAGATCGATTTCCAGTCGCTGCAGACCGTGTTCGATCTCAACGTGCGGGCCGCGATCCAGGTCACGCAGCACTTTGCCGATGCGATGAAGGCGCGCGGCTACGGGCGCATCGTCAACATCTGCAGCCGCGCGATCTTCGGCAGCCTCGACCGCACGGCGTATTCCGCCGCGAAGAACGCGCTGGTCGGCTGCACGCGCACATGGGCGCTCGAACTCGCCGAGCACGGCGTGACCGTCAACGCGGTGGCGCCCGGCCCGATCGAGACGGAACTGTTCCGCCAGACGCGGCCGGTCGGCAGCGAAGCCGAGCGCAAGGTGCTCGCGACGATTCCCGCGCGCCGGCTCGGCACGGCCGACGACGTCGCGGCCGCGACCGTGTTTTTCTTGTCGGACGAAGCCGGTTTCGTCACCGGGCAGGTGCTGTCGGTGGACGGCGGCGGCAGCCTCGGCGGGCGCAGCTGACGCGCGGCGGCGCGGTGCGTGGCGCACGACCTACGTCGCATATTCCCCCACCCCGTTAGCATGTGACGAATCCGACTTTGGGCGCTGCGCGAGCGACGCTAAGATCGCCGATCCCGTAGATCGAGCGTCAACAATAATGAAAAAGTCCGCGTCGCCGTTGCATGCTTTTCGTTTCCGTGTCGTCTGCGCCGCGATTGCCGGCGCGGTGTCGCTCGCGTCGTGCGGCGGCGTCGACAGCGACGCGCCGCCGTCGCAGGCCGGCGTCACGCCGACGCCCACCCCGACCCAGGCCGCGAAACGCCCGAACATCCTGTACATCATGGCCGACGATCTCGGCTATTCCGACATCCATGCGTTCGGCGGCGAGATCAACACGCCGAACCTCGATGCGCTCGTCGCATCGGGCCGCATCCTGTCGAACCATCACACGGGCACCGTCTGCGCGATCACGCGCGCGATGCTGGTGTCGGGCACCGATCACCATCTCGTCGGCGAAGGCACGATGGGCGTGCCGACCGACGAGCGGCGCGGGCTGCCGGGCTACGAGGGCTACCTGAACGATCGCGCGCTGTCGTTCGCGCAACTGCTGAAGGACGCCGGCTATCACACGTATATCGCGGGCAAGTGGCACATCGGCTCGGGCATCGTCGGCAGTGCGACGGGCAGCGGGCAGACGCCCGACCAGTGGGGCTTCGAGCGCAGCTACGTGCTGCTCGGCGGCGCGGCGACGAACCACTTCGCGCACGAGCCGGCCGGCTCGTCGAACTACACGGAAGACGGCCGCTACGTGCAGCCGGGCCAGCCCGGGCAGCCGGGCGGCACGGGCGGCAGCCCGGCCGTGTTCTATTCGACCGATTTCTATACGCAGAAGCTGATCTCGTACATCGACGCGAACAAGCAGGACGGCAAGCCGTTCTTCGCGTACGCGGCCTACACGTCGCCGCACTGGCCGCTGCAGGTGCCCGATCCGTGGCTGCACAAGTACGCGGGCGTGTACGACGCCGGCTACGATGCGATCCGCAACGCGCGGATCGCGCGGCAGAAGGCGCTCGGCCTGATTCCGGCCGATTTCAAGCCGTTCGACGGGCTGCCCGAGACGACGGTCGCCTCGCCCGCGACCGCGAACAACGGCACGGCCAGCGCGAAGTACATCAACGCGGTGCATTCGGCCGCCGACGGCTACAGCGACTACGGCCCCGGCAAGGTCGACAAGCTGTGGTCGAGCCTGTCGCCGGCCGAACGCAAGGCGCAGGCGCGCTACATGGAGATCTACGCGGGGATGGTCGAGAACCTCGACTACAACATCGGCCTGCTGATCCAGCACCTGAAGGACATCGGCGAATACGACAACACGTTCATCATGTTCCAGTCGGACAACGGCGCGGAAGGCTGGCCGATCGATTCCGGCGCCGACCCGACCGCCACCGACACCGCGAACGCGCAGGAGCCGACCTATTCGGCGCTCGGCACCGACAACGGCAAGCAGAATGCGCGGCGCCTGCAGTACGGGCTGCGCTGGGCCGAAGTGAGCGCGGCGCCGTTCCGGCTCACGAAGGGCTATTCGGGCGAAGGCGGCGTATCGACGCCGACGATCGTGCACCTGCCGGGCCAGTCACAGGCGTTGCCGACGCTGCGCGCGTTCACGCACGTGACCGACAACACGGCGACGTTCCTCGCGGTCGCGGGCGTCACGCCGCCGTCGCAGCCGGCGCCGCCGCTCGTCAACACGCTGACGGGCGTCGACCAGAACAAGGGCAAGGTGGTCTACAACAACCGCTACGTGTATCCGGTCACGGGCCAGTCGCTGCTGCCGGTGCTCACCGGTTCGGCGACGGGCGAAGTGCACACGACGCCGTTCGGCGACGAAGCGTACGGCCGCGCGTATCTGCGCAGCGCCGACGGCCGCTGGAAGGCATTGTGGACCGAGCCGCCGCTCGGCCCGCTCGACGGTCACTGGCAGCTTTACGACCTCGCGTCGGATCGCGGCGAGACGACCGACGTGTCCGCGCAGAACCCGTCGGTGATCGGCACGCTGGTCGACCAGTGGAAGACCTACATGGGCAACGTCGGCGGCGTCGAACCGCTGCGTCCGCGCGGCTACTACTGATCGCGGGGCGACACGATGCGGTTGCGTTTCTGGACGATCGGCGCGGCGCTGGCCGCCACGCTGTTCGCCGCCGCGTTCGCGGCGGGCTATGCGAATCCGGCGGCGCCGGCGGACGGCGCGTTCGACGACCTGAATCGCGGCCGCGCGCTCGCGCCGCTCGGTTCGGAGCGCCAGTGCGAACGCTATTCGGGGCTGCCGTCGAAGTGGCGTGACGATCCGCAGGCCGGGATGGTGCACCTGCGCGGCGGCGCGTTCGTATTCGGCAGCACGCGCGGCTATGCGGACGAGCGCCCGGTCGGCGACGGCAAGACGCGCGTCGGCGGCTTCTGGATCGACCAGACCGACGTGACGATCGCGCAGTTCGCCGCATTCGTGCAGGCCACCGGTTACGTGACCGAGGCCGAGCAGCAGGGCGGCGCGGCGGTGTTTCATGTGCCGACGCGCGACGAGATGAACGCGCGCGACCTCGCATGGTGGTCGTGGGTGAAGGGCGCGTCGTGGCGGCATCCGCGCGGGCCCGGCAGCGACGTGGAAGGGCTCGGCAACCTGCCGGTGACGCTCGTCACGCAGCGCGATGCGCTCGCGTATGCGCGCTGGCTCGGCCGCGACCTGCCGACCGAGGCCGAATGGGAATACGCGGGCAAGGCGGGCCGCGACGACGCATCGCTCGATGCGGCGCCGCGCGATGCGCAGGGTAAGCCGGCCGCGAACTACTGGCAGGGCGCGTTTCCGGTGCTCGACTCGGCCGAGGATGGCCACGCGGGGTTGGCGCCCGTCGGCTGCTATGCGGCGAACGGCTTTCGTCTTTACGACATGATCGGCAACGCATGGGAATGGACGAAGGATGCGTACACGGGCCCGCATCAGTCGCACACGAACGGCGATACGGCGGCCGTGGCGCCGCCGACGCGCCGGCACGATACGCCGATGGTGATCAAGGGTGGTTCGTTCCTGTGCTCGCGAGACTACTGCGTGCGCTATCGCGCATCGTCGCGCGAACAGCAGGAAGCCGATCTCGGCGCGTCGCACATCGGGTTTCGCACGATCCTGAGGGACGCGTCATGACGGCGCGCATCGGGCGTTTCATGGCGGCGTGGCTGCTGGCTGCATGCGGCGTCGTGCTTCACGGCGCGGCAGTGGCTGCCGAAGCCGCGGCGCCGGCCGTGCGCGTCGGCGTCACACGCGGCGTGCATGCGCAGATCCTCGACGAAGTGAAGCGGGTGGCCGCCGCGCGCGGGCTGGGCGTCGACGTCGTCGAATTCGACGACGCATCGCGCATCGACACGGCGCTGGCGGACGGGCGGATCGACGCGGCCAGCTTCGAGGATGCGCAACAGCTTGCCGCGACCCGCGCACGGAAACGCTACGCGCTGACCGAAGTCGCGCCGACCGTCACGCTGCCGATGGCGTTCTATTCGCGCCAACTGAAGAACCTGAACGAACTGCAACCCGGCGCGACGGTCGCGCTTCCCGCCGATCCGCGCGGGATGGCGCGTGCGCTCGTGCTGCTGCAGAACGACACGCTGGTGACGCTGCGCGAAAAAGCCGGGCTGCATGCGACGCTGCGCGACGTGACGGGCAACCGGCTCGGGCTGAAATTCGTCGCGCTGCGT
>NZ_JACFYV010000175.1:0-14808 GCF_016759955.1 Burkholderia sp. KCJ3K979 | reverse complement strand
CCCCCAGCGTGACGATCGACGCGAGCGGCAATGCGCTCGCCACCTGGATGACCAACGGCCCGACCGGCGCGAACGGCAACGAGATGTGGGGCGCGCGCTATGCCGCAGGTTCGGGCTGGAGCACCGCGACGCGGCTCGACACGGGCGACGGCTCGCATTCGATGAACACGACGAGTTCGAGCCCGTCGCGCGTGGTCGGCAACGCGAGCGGGCAGGCCGTCGCGTTCTGGACCGAATGGATGCCGGGCCCGAACACGTATGCGCTGTGGGCGCGCCCGTACAGCCCGGCCGGCGGCTGGGGCGCGGCGTTCGAAGTCGCGCCGGACGTGACGGGGTCGACCTATTCGGCCGGGATCGACGGCCAGGGCAATGCGCTCGTCGCGTGGACCCAGTCGATCAGCCTGCTCGACACGCGTATCGCATGGACGCGCTACACGCAGGCCGGCCAGTGGTCGCCGACGGCGCTGATCCAGATGCCGGTGCAAACCGGGCCGGGCGCGGTGACCGGCGACGCCGACAACGTGGGGCCGATGATCTCGGTGCTGTCGTCCGGCCGGGCCGTGCTCGCGTGGCGGCAGACCAACCATACGCACTCGGCGCTGTGGACGGCCACGTACGACGCCGCCAACGGCTGGACCGACGTCAACCAGGCCGTGTCGAACACGAGCCTGTTCACGACGATCATCTCGCCGGTGGCCGGCATGGACGCGAAGGGCAACATCACGCTGCTCTGGGGGCAGCTCGACGTGACGGGCGGGAAGCTCACCACCACCACGATGTCGCAACGCTATGTGTCCGGCACCGGATGGCAGCCGTCGCAACCAGTCGCGCCCGCGATCGTCGAGCCGACCGGTTTCATCGCGACGCCGATGCTGGCCGTCAACGAAAACGGCGTGGCCGCCGCGATGTGGGCGGAAGGCGGCGCGGCGCTGCAGGTGAGCGTGTCCGATGCCAGCGGCAACTGGGGGCCGTTGCAGCGGCTGACGGAACACCTGAACGGCGCCGCACTTCAGTACCCGCCGCTCGTGGTCGATGCCGGAGGCAACGTGACGGCTGCGTGGCAGGACACCGGTTTGCCGGGCGGCTCGGCGGTGATCGCCGCCAGCTACCGGAAGGGCGCGTGGAGCGCGTCGACGGTGGCGCCGCAGAGCGCGTCGTGGCCCGCGCTGGCCGTCAACGCGACGGGGGCGATGGCGCTGCTCTGGCAATCGTATGTCGCGACGATCGGCAGCCAGATCCAGGCCAGTTTTTATACGCCGGGCACGTAAGCGCCTCGTATTGGGGAAATCGAAGGAGAAACCATGAAGCAAACCTTGTATTGCACCGCCCGGACCGCGCTGGCCGTCACCGTCGCCGGCCTCGTGCTCGCCGCGTGCGGCTCGACGCAGATGAACATGGTCGACGTCCAGACGTCGACCGCGAAGACGCTCGGGCTCGCGTCGTCGGACGAGATCACGATCGCCAACGTCCAGTACGGGAAGAAGGACGGGCTGGGCGGCCAGAAGGTGAGTTACGACGCGACGACCGGCAAGGGGCGGCGTTTCGGCTGTACGGTGTTTATGATTCCGGGGCTCACGCCGATCGATCGGCCGACGTACAACAACTGGGAATGCCATCCGCAACGGTGATGGCCGTGATGACGACCACGCCCGGCGTCGGGCGTCGGTCGATCGCTTAGGGGGACGATGCACCGCGTGGGCCTTGCGCCCGCGCAATTTGGTCCGATAATCGACGAACCGATTCTTCCTGACCCGCCGGTTTCGATAAAAAACTGTCATGGATCAAGCTGCATTTGTCCCTGTTTTCAGGTTCCGCACGACCGACTATCCCGAGCCGGACCGGTTCCACGTCTGGGTCAAGGACATGCTGTGCGACTACCGGCTCGACGACGACGGCGGCCACGGCCCGTGCGACGCGGAAGCAACCGGCGCGGCGCTCGGCCCGCTGATCTTGTCCGGCCGGCACTGGCACTCGCGCGCGCCGACCTATACGGTGCGCCGCACGCCGCGGCGAATCCGGCTCGACGGACAGGATTCGATCCGCTTCACGCTGCTGCTCGGCGGCCGGCTGGCGAGCCATACCGGCGGGCCAGAATTGATCAAGGGCGCCGGCGACCTGTTCGTCTACGACGTCGCGCAGATCAACGACTGCAAGGTCGAGGCCGGCGACGTGATCAGCCTCGTCGTACCCCGCTATCTGCTGCCGGCCCATGCAGCCCAGGCGCACGGCCAGACGCTGACGAGCGGCGTGGGCCGGCTGGTCGCCGACCAGATGCTGTCGCTGTTCCGGAACCTGCCGAACCTGCGCATGCAGGACGTGCCGAGCATCGTTCAATCGATGCTGTTGCTGCTGGCCGCGGCGGTGTCGCCGAGCGCGCAGGCGTTGAACGACGCGCGCGGCCCGATCGACCATGCGCTGGTCGATCGCGTGCGTCGCTACATCGACCTGCATTTGCTGGAGCCGGACCTCACGCCCGAACGGATCTGCCGCGACATCGGCGTGTCGCGGGCGCGGCTCTATCAGTTGTTCAAGGAAGAGGGCGGCGTGATGCGGCAGATCACGCGGCGGCGCTTGCGTCACGCGTATCACGTGCTCGGCGATCCGCAGCGCCGGCATCAGCGCATCGCGGAAATCGCGTGGGCGCACGGCTTTCCCGACGAGAAATATTTTCACCGGTTGTTCAAGGCGGAATTCGGCCACACGCCGAAGGAGACGCTCGAGTGCGCGGCCGCGCCGATCCTGCTGCCGTGCGGTGCGGCCGATGCGCGCTGGGGCGACGGCGGCCGGCTGGCGGGATGGACGCTGCCGTTCGGGGTGCTCACCAACTGAGCGGGCCGCGCGTGAGCATCGCGCGGTGAACGCGCGCTAGCGCATCACGCGCACACGCTGCTGGCGATGCCTCCATCGTCCATCTCGTCGAGCGCGGCGCGCAAGTCGTCGATGGCCACCATCAGTTCGCGCACCTGCCGCAACGACGGGTACTGATGCAGCACGGCTTGCCATTGCGGCAGGGTCAACAGCGCGTGCCAGATGACGCCGAGGCCGTCCGGATCGGCATCCGGCCGTTGCGCGAGCGCGCTCGCGTATTCGAGGCTCGCCTGCGCGGACAGCAACTGCATCCGGCTTGCGGCGCCCAGCAGGCGCGGCGTCGTGTCCGCGGACGCGTCGCAGCAATACAGCACTTCGCGTGGCAGCGCCGCTTCGTCGGTCGTCAATGCGTGCAGCGATGCGCCATGCACGTGCACCGTGCCCTGATGCGTCTCGAATGCATAGACCGTGTCGGGCGCGGCCTGCGCGAGCAGGTTCAGGCCGCGCAGCAGCCGCGGCAGATCGGTCGTCGCCGCGTCCGCGGAGGCCTTCGCTTCGACCAGGAAGCGCACGTTCCATGCGGCCGCCGGGTCGCTGCCGCGCGCGCGTTCGAGCAGGATCGCATCCCATTCGGTTTTCGCGCGATCGTGCCGGCCCGGGATCGACGAAGGCACGCGCATCGACGTGACCACGCGATAAGTGCGTTGCGCGTCCACCGCGTCGAGCCTGTGCGCCAGTGCGTCGAGCGCCTGGGCCGCCAGCGCCTCGACGGCCGCGCCGCGCTGCTGGGACGCGGCGCCCTGCGCGACGGCGACCGTGCTGCCGACGAGCGGCCCCTGACGGACCCACAGCGCGCGGTAGCGACGGACGTCCTCGTCCGCGGCCAGCGCATCGAGCCGCAGCATGCGTTCGAGCGCCGGGCTGTCCTTGAGCCTGACGATGTCCTGCTCGAACGCCGCGTCGGTCGCCATCTCGGGCAGCGCGAGCAGGTGCGCGAGCGCCGCATGCAGCTCGGCCCACGCCGCCGCGGTCGCGGCCGCATGCAGGCGTGCGAGCCCGTCGCGTTGCCATGCCAGTGCGCTGCGCTCGAGCTTGGCCGGATGCGCGATCGCGTTGACGGCCGAGTAGAGCGCACGCCGGTCCTGCTCCGCGTGCGCGGACAACGATGCGTATTCGCGCACGTTCGGCGCATCGTGACGCAGCACCGATGCCTGAAACGACGGATCGCCGGATGACGGCTCCATCGCGTCGCGGATCATCCGCGCGAGCGCATCGATGAAGCGCTGCCGCAAATCCGCGTCGGGCGTCTGGCCGTCCGCCCGCATCCTGCGCGCTTCCTCGATCACGATCGCCAGCGCGGTGGCCGGGTGCGTCGCGTCGGTCAGCGACGACGCACGCTCGAGCGGCGGCAACCGGTAACGGCGCGCGACGGTGCGCAGGGTGGTGTCGAGCAGGGCGGGAAGCGGTGTCAGCGACATGGCGAATTGGGCGGGAAAGAGACGTGGACCGTTACGCCGTCAACGTCACCGACAGGCTGCCGAGTTCGCCGAAGCGCACCGTCAGCACGTCGCCGAGCGGCACCTCGATCGCGCCCGCGTACGAGCCCGTCGTCACGATCTGGCCGGCGCGCACCGCATCGCCGCGCGATGCGAGGAAATTGACGAGCCACACCAGCGGCTTGAGCGGATCGCCGTCCGGATGGCGGCCGTCGATCGTGCGGTTCAGCGCGCCTTCGAACGACAGCGCGAGCGTCGCGAGCGGCACGTTCAATCCGTCGGGCACGACCGGGCCGACGCACAGCCCCTGGTTGAATTGCCCGTCGGCCAGCAGCTCGAACTTCGACGCGCGCGCCGGCTCCGCATAGCGGCAGCCGAGGACTTCGAGCACGATGCGCACTTCGCGGATCGCGGCGCGCACGTCGCCTTCGTCATACGGCTGCTCGCGTGCCGGCAGGTCACGATCAAGCACGAACGCGATTTCCGGTTCGATCCGCACGATCGGCCCGCCGACGACGCGGTACGGCGCATCGGCTTCGCGGATCGTCGACGCGAAGATCGGCGCGAGGATCACGCGATCGGGCGGCGGCAGCGCGCATTTCCAGCCGCCGACGGGTTCGCCGAGCAGGTCGGTGACGCGCTGCTGAATCGCGAGCGCGGTTTCGATGTCGTCGGGGCGCAGCGCATCGGGCAGCAGCGGGCCGGGCGAGCCGGCATGGCGGGCGGCGACGAGATGCTGGGCGGCGCCGTCCACGCGTTCGGTAGTCGTTGTCATGTCGGTTGAGCGAGTTGAAAGTGGGGCCGGCAAAAAAGGGCCGGACGAAAGTCGCATGGTCGATGATAGCGCCTTCGGCGCGATGGCCGCTCGAAAGGGCATCGGCGCCCGCATTGCCGGCCCGGCTCGCGGCCGTGCTGAAAACGCAAGCTTCCCCCTGCCCGTCGTGCCGTTTTGCCGCACGCGCGGCCGCTGCCGGGGTTGACCGCTATCAATATCCGAACCCGCCGCCGGCCGATGATGGAGACATGGCCGCGCACAACAAAGTGCGCTGCCATGCAAAAACTCACCCCAGCGAGGTTCGCATGTACGAGAAGATCATGGTGGCGGTCGACGGCAGCGCTTCGTCGAAACAGGCGCTTGCCGAAGCCGTGAAGGTGGCGCTGGCGGGCGATACGCACGTCAGCGTCGTGTATGTGGTCGACAAGTCGGTGCTGTTCACGTACGCCGGCCGTCTCGATCCGCACGCGCTCGTCGAGGAAATTCGCGACGACGGGCGCAAGGTGCTGCGCGAAGCCGAACAGATCATCGCGCTGGCCGGCGCGAACGGCGAAGCCGAACTCGTCGAGACCGAGACCATCGGCGAGGACATCGCGGAGCGCCTGCAACGCTACGTGAAGGAGCGCGGGATCGATCTCGCGGTGGTCGGCACGCACGGGCGGCGCGGCATCCGGCGCGTGCTGCTCGGCAGTGTCGCCGAGCGTTTCGTGCGCGGCTCGAAGTGCCCGGTGCTGCTGATTCGCGGCGACGACGCCGACGAGTCGGCCGCCACGGCCGCGGTATGACGTGGCGCGCGCGATGATACGCCGCCAGTACCGCATCGTCGTCGCGGCGCTCGCCGTGTTCGTGTCGCTCGCCGAGATGATGGCCGTCGTGACGGGCTTGCTGTTCGATGCCGCGACGGCGCTGCGCGGCGGCGCCATCGCGTTGATGGTCGGCGTCGCCGGCTTCGTCGTGATGCTGAACCCGGGGCCGAAAGGCGAGGAGTGACGCGGTCGGGCGAGGCGGCGGCGCACGTCGGGCGTCGGTTTCGCGACGACCGGCGACCGCCGTTGCGCCGGCGGGATTTCGCCTGGTCGCTTGCCGTCGCCGACGCCTTCGTGCGGTCCTGCCCGATCGGGATATCGGCCGCTTCGACGTTGCCGCCCGCTCGGCGCTTCTGTCAAACTGGCGCCCATGAAACCGCGCCTCGCTTCACCGCCTTCCTCCGATTCCGCGCCTGCGCCCGCAGGCTTTCCCGACGCCGACGAACTGGCCGCGCTGCGTGCGTGGTACGCGGGCATGACCGTGCGCCAGGCCGTCGAACGCTACCTGCCCGACCGGCTCGGCGGCGGGCGGTCGGCGCGCGGCGTGATCGGCGCGATTCGCCGTCGCCTCGTGCGCGTCGCGCGGCAGGTTGGCCGCCCCGATCTCGCGGAACGGCTCGGCCACGCGGACGGTGAGCGTTTGCGGGAGGCGAAGGTGGCCACCGACGCGATCGGCCTGCTGCGCCATGCGCGCGCGCCGGTCCCGCAGATCAGCGACGACGTCGGCCTGTGGCTGCCGGCACGCGCGGTCGTGGCATTGCGTGCGCACGGGATCGCGACGCTCGCCGACCTGACGGTGCGGATTCCGCGCCGGCGCCAGTGGTGGCGCACGATCGCGGGCCTCGGCATGGCCAGCGCGCGGCGCGTCGAGGCATTCTTCGCCGCGCATCCGGACCTGACCGAACGGGCGCGCGCGCTGATCGCCGCGACGCCGCGCGGCAGCATCGTGCCGTGGGAGCACCTGAAGCTGCCGCACGAAGTCGACGGCTCGGCCGGCACGTTCCGCGCGCCGCGCGCGACCAGCACGCTCGACGCGGACAACGATTACGCGGCCGTGCACGCGTGGCTGTCGCTGCACGAATCGGCCGCGACGCGGCGCGCATACCGCAAGGAGGCCGAGCGGCTGATCCTGTGGGCGATCGTCGAGCGCGGCCGCGCGCTGTCGTCGCTGACCACCGAGGATGCGCTCGCGTATCGCGCGTTCATCCGCCGCCCGACGCCGCACGAACGCTGGGTCGGGCCCGTGCGGCCGCGCGGTGCGCCCGACTGGCGGCCGTTCTCCGGGGCGTTGTCCGCGCGGTCGGCGGCATACACGCTGTCGGTGCTCGGCGCGCTGTTCCGCTGGCTGATCGAGCAGCGCTATCTGCTCGCGAATCCGTTCGCGGGCGTGAAGGTGCGCGACACGCGCGGCGCGACCGCGCTCGACACGTCGCACGCGTTCACCGAAGGCGAGTGGCTGCTGGTCCGCACGATCGCCGACGGGCTCGAGTTCGGCAAGCGCACGGCCGACGGCGCGCCGCAGCCGGGCTGGACGCCGGCCGCCGCGCAACGGCTGCGCTTCATTCTCGATTTCGGCTATGCGACCGGGTTGCGCGCGAGCGAACTGGTCGGCGCGACGCTCGGCGACATCGAGACGGATGCGCACGGCGACGCATGGCTGAAGGTGATCGGCAAGGGCAGCAAGGCGGCCCGCGTCGCGCTGCCGCCGCTGGCGCGCACGGCGCTCGATCGCTATCTGGTCGCGCGCCGGTTGCCGGTCACGCCGGCGCGCTGGCGGCCCGATACGCCGCTGATTCCGCGCGTCGCGGAAGACGACGCGGCCGCGATCACGAGCGTGCGGCTGTGGAAGGTGATGCAGCGTTTCTTCGCGCAGACGGCCGACGCCGTCGAAGCCGACCACCCGGCGCTCGCGCACAAGCTGCGCCAGGCGAGCCCGCACTGGATGCGGCATACGCATGCGACCCACGCGCTGGCGCGCGGCGCGGAGCTGACGACGGTGCGCGACAACCTGCGGCATGCATCGATCTCGACGACGTCGATCTATCTGCATGGCGACGACGTGAAGCGGGCGCGGCAGATGTCGAGCGCGTTCGGTATCGACAAATGAGTTGAACGGCGCGGCGTCGACGCGGGTCAGACGATGTTTCGATCCCGGAGATTCGCATGGCATCGAGCCAGGGCACGGTCGATTTCATCGTCGAGCAGATCGCGGCGGCCGGTACGGTATCGGCGCGCAAGATGTTCGGCGAATACGGTATCTATTGCGACGGCAGGATGGTCGCGCTCGTCTGCGACGACCGGCTGTTCGTCAAGCCGACGCCCGAAGGCCGCGCGTATCTCGGCGCGTGCGACGAAGCCCCGCCGTATCCGGGCGCGAAGCCGCATCTCGTCATCGCCGGCGATCGCTGGGACGATCGCGAGTGGCTCGCGACGCTGATCCGGCTCACCGCCGCGCAATTGCCGCTGCCGGTGAAGCGCGGCCGATGACGATCATGCTGCATGCGACGTCACGCCCGCAGCGGCAGGCGTATTCTGTGACACATGCGCGCGACCATCGTGCGCCACGGAGTAAACACATGGAGACATCCGGACCTTCACGCGGCACGCGGCATGCGCGCCGCGTCTGGCACGCGCTCGTCGCGACCCTGTGCGTGGGCTGGAGCGCGCTGTCGTTCGGCGCGGAGGGCGCGAACGGCGCGGCCGCGCTGCTCGACCGTTACCGCAGCCTCGGCGCGCAACTGAAGGACAATGCGTTTCACCGGCCGGTGGTCCTCGAATCGTCGGAGGCATCGTCGTCGCTGAAGGGCGACATCTATGCGGTCGTCGATTATCCGTTCGCGGTCGTGAACGGCCAGCTCAACGATCCCGCGCAAGGCCCCGCGAACTGGTGCGCGGTGCTGATCCTGCACCTGAACACGAAGTACTGTCACGCGTCGAGCGGCGGCAACGGCGCGGTGCTCGACGTGAACCTCGGCCGCAAGATCGAGCAGAAGCTGTCGGACACCTACCGCGTGCAGTTCCGCTATCGCGTGGCGGCCGCGACGCCCGACTATTTCCAGGTCGACCTGACCGCCGACAGCGGCCCGATGGGTACGAAGGATTACCGGATCGCGCTGGAGGCCGTGCCGGTCGGCGCGTCGCGCACGTTCCTGCATCTCACGTATTCGTATGGCTTCGGCACGGTCGGCCGGATGGCGATGAAGACCTACCTCGCGACGGTCGGCAGCGACAAGGTCGGGTTCACGAACGTCGGCGCGGCCGCGCAGCCGCAGTACGTCGGCGGCGTGCGCGGGCTGCTGGAGCGCAACACGATGCGTTACTACCTCGCGATCGACACGTATCTCGCGACGCTCGACAAGCCGGTCGACCAGCGCCTCGCGCGCTGGTTCGACGCGACCGAGCAGTATCCGCAGCAACTGCACGAAGTGGAGCGCGGCGCGTATCTGCAGATGAAAGCGCAGGAGGTGCAGCGGCAGCAGACGGCGCGATAGCGGCGCCTGCCGCCTGCTGCCCGGCGTCGATCAGTTCGACGCGCCGCCGACCGTGCGAATGCTGCGCCATTGCCCCTGTTCGACGCGGAACAGCGTGTACGGCGGCTTGACCAGGTCGCCGCGCTCGTCGAACGAGATCTTGCCGGTCACGCCGGTGACCGACACGCCGGGCAGGCTCGCGACGATCTTGCCGCGATCGGGCGAGTCGGCCTTGCGGACCGCCGCGATCATCGCGAGCGCGGCGTCGTACGCGAACGGCGCATACAGTTCGACATCCTGGTTGAAGCGCGCCTTGTAGCGCTGCGCGAACGCGACGGCCGACGGCAGCTTGTCGAGCGCCGGGCCGGGCTCCAGATCCTGCGTGCCTTCGCCCGCGTTGCCGGCGATCTTCAGGAACGCGTTGCTTTTCAATGCGCCGGCGCCGAACAGTTGCGCGCGGATGCCGAGCGAGCGCATCTGCTTGACGAGCATCGCGCCCTGTTCGTCGAGCCCGCCGAAGAACAGCAGGTCGATGTTGTTGCTCTTCATCGTCGTCAGGATGCCGCGGAAATCGACGGCCTTGTCGTTCGTGTATTCGCGGCCGACGATGCTGCCGTGCGCGTCCTTCACGCCCTTCTCGAACGCATCGGCGAGACCCTGGCCGAACGCGGTGCGATCGTCGATGATGCCGATCCGCTTCGCCTTCAGCTGCTCGACCGCGAAGCGGCCGGCCACCACGCCGCCGACACCGTCGTGCCCCATCGTGCGGAACACGTTCCTGAAGCCCTGCATCGTCAGTTGCGGATTGGTCGAGCCGGGCGTGATCATCGCGACGTTCGCCTGCTTGTAGACGGCCGACGCCGGAATGCTGCAGCCGGAGTTGTAGTGGCCGATCACGCCGACCACGCCGTCGTCGACGAGCTTCTGCGCGACCTGGATCGCGATGCGCGGATCGGCCTGGTCGTCCTGTACGTCGAGCACGAAGCGCACCGGTTTGCCGCCGACGGTCGGATGCTTCGCGTTTTCCTCGTCGAGGGCGAGCTGCGCGCCGTATTGCAGATCCTTGCCGACGCGCGCGACCGGCCCCGTCAGCGGGCCGGCGAAGCCGATCCTGACGGTTTCCGGGTCCGCGGCCTGCGCGGACGCCGCGACCGTGCCGATCGAGCAGACGGCCAGCCAAGCCAGCCAGTAACGACGATTCATGATGCTTCTCCTTGCAGGGGTGGAAATCGTGGTGCGCGTCAGAATCGCGCGGCCCGGTATGGCGTGAGGTCCAGCGGCGGGGCGCGCCGGGCGACGAGGTCGGCGACGATCTGCCCGGTGATGCCGGCGAGCGTCACGCCGAGATGCTGATGACCGAATGCGTGGATCACGCGCGCGCTGTCGCGTGAGCGGCCGATGACCGGCACGCCGTCGGGCAGCGTCGGCCGGAACCCGAGCCAGCTGCGCGTCGGCGTGCCGAGCGACGGCACGGCTTCGCGCGCGGAGCGCGTGAGCAATGCGACCAGCGACGGATTCATCGGCGCGTCGAAGCCGCCGAGCTCGACGGTGCCGGCCGCGCGCAGCCCTTCGTCGAGCGGCGTCATGTAGAAGCCGCGCTCGGCCCAGCCGACCGGCCGCGTGACGATCGGCTCGTGCGCGCCGAACTGCACGTGATAGCCGCGCTCGGTATCGAGCGGCACCGCATCGCCGCACGCGGCCGCGAATTCGCGCGAACGGGCGCCTGCGGCGATGACGACGTGATCGAACGCGCGCACCGTGCCGCCCGCGTGCACGTTCACGCTGTCGCCGGCCGGGGCGATCCGTTCGACTCGCGCGCGTTCGAGCGTCGCGCCGGCGGCGGCGAGCTGGGCGAACAGTTCGCCGAGAAACCCGTGCGGATCGGAGAAATGCCAGCTGCCCGCGAACAGCACGCCGCGCGAGAAGATCGGCGCGAGCGCGGGCTCGAGCCGGCGGATCGCGCTTGCATCGAGCGTCTCGAACGGCACGCCGAGCCGGCGCCGCAGCGCGAGCGACGGCTGCGCGGCGTCGAACGACGCCTGCCGCGCGTACAGGTACAGGCATTCGCGCGGCCGCACGAACGCTGCGAGCCGCGACGGCGCGAGCAGCGGCGCATAGCCGCCGGCGGCGCGCGACAGCAGCGCGGCCAGCGCACTCGCGCTGCGTGCGTGGCGCGCGGGCGTCGACGCGAGCAGGAAGCGCGCGAGCCACGGCGCGCCGTGCAGCAGATACGGCCAGCGGATGCGCAGCGGGCTGTCGGCGGCGAACAGGAAGTGCGGCAGGTCGCGGAACACCGACGGGCCGTTCACCGGCACGCAACCGTACGGCGCAAACGTCGCGGCATTGCCGAACGACGCGCCCTGGCCGACGCCGGCCGGATCGAACAGCGTCACGCGATGCCCGTCGCGTTGCAGCCATGCCGCCGCGCCGAGCCCGATGAAGCCTGCACCCACGATGGCGACGTTCGCCATGACGCTTCCCCTCCGGAGGAGATGATTCACACAAAGTTGCGATCAAGAATCACACAGTAAATTTTTGTGTGCAATCAAAATAATATTGTGTGGTGCTGGCGTTTACCCGATTTCAACTCGATGATTCAGCAGACTTTTCGATGAATGATTGACGGGGCGGGGAGGTCCTATACAATCGCGGGGCAAGCCAAAACGGCAGACAAACGCTTTTTGTGTGGTCATAGGCGACAGATGGCATCAGACAAACTTTCCGGCGAGCGCGATAGCGGCCTGCCGGCACCGGCGAAGCGGCCGACCTACGTCGAGGTATCGAGCTCGATCGAGGCGGAAATCCGCAACGGCATGTATCCGCCCGGCAGCCGCCTGCCGCCGCAGCGCCAGCTCGCGACCGAACTCGGCATCAACGTGTCGACGGTGTCGCGCGCGTACAAGGAATTGCAGCTGCGCGGCCTTGTGATCGGCAGCAAGCGTCGCGGCTCGCTCGTCACCGGCGGCGCGATGCCGAGCATCGAGCCGGCCCGCGCATCGCTTGCGGCGGGCAACGGCGTGATCGACCTGACCGTGAACCGCCCGGCGACCGGCGAATTTCTCGCGAGCCTCGCGCAGACCTTCGCCACGCTGCCGAACGACCCGCGTTTCGCCGCGTTGCAGGAATACCAGCCGCCGCAAGGCCCAGACTGGGCGCGTGCGGCCGGCGCGCAGTGGCTGGCCGCGCCGGGCTTCGCGCCGTCGCCCGACCAGGTGGTCGTCACGAGCGGCGCGCAGCACGGGCTGTATGCGGTGCTCAACAGCCTGATCGGCACCGACGGCGTGATCGTCGCCGACCGCCTCACGTATTACGGGCTCAAGGCGCTCGCGCCGGTGTTCCAGTTCGAGATCGTCAGCGTGCCGGCCGACGACGACGGCCTGCTGCCCGACGAGATCGAACGGATCTGCCAGCGCATGCCGGTCAAGGCGATCTTCGTCGTGCCGAACCTGCAGAACCCGACCGTGACGACGATGAGCCTCGCGCGCCGCATGGCGCTCGTCGACATCGCGCGGCGCCATCACGTGACGATCATCGAGGACGACGTGTACGGCCCGCTCGTGCGCGACCGGCTGCCGGCGATCGCGGGGCTGTGCCCGGAGCTGACGTTCCATATCGGCGCGACGTCGAAGGTCCTCGCGCCGGGGCTGCGCCTCGGCTACCTGAGCTGCCCGCGCGACAGCGTCGCGCTGTGCGCGGAAGCCGTGCGCACCACCGCATGGATGCCGGCGCCCACGTCGATGTTGATCGCGACGGTATGGATCGAGGACGGCACCGCCGAACGGATCATGGCCGCGCAACTCGCGGAGATTCGCGCACGCGTCGATCTCGCGCGGGAACTGCTGCCGGCCGGGCAACTGAAGGCCGACCCCGCCTGCATGTTCGTGTGGCTGCGGTTGCCGCCGCCGTGGCGGGCCGACGACTTCGCCGCGAATGCGAAAGCGCGCGGCGTGATCGTGATGCCGTCGTCGACTTTCGCGGTCGACCGCGCGGAACTCGAGCACGGCGTGCGCATCAACCTCGCGTGCCCGGCCAGCCGCGACGAACTCGTCAACGGGCTGCGCATCCTGTCCGGCACGCTGAAGGACCGGCCGCGCGCGCTGTTCGGTTCGATCTGACGGTGCCGGCTCAGTCGAGCCACCCCGCGACGACGTCGACGATCCGCTGCAGCAGCGCTTCGTCACAAGGCAGCCACGGCACCGCGCGCAGCAGCGACGGCGGCGGCGCGATCGCCGGTTCGACCGGCTCGCCGTCGCGCGTCACGCGGCCGGTCGCGCAATGCACCGACCACGCGCCGGCGCGCACGTGGCGTTCGTCGATCGTGATCCTGCCTTGCGCGGATGGGTTCGGCGAACACGAGCGACAGCATCTGCCTGCGATTTCGCGCCATTACACCCAGCGGCAAGTCCGGCAACCGGTTCAGGCGCGGCCGGCGTTGCATCTCGATATCGCGCCGGCGAACCGGGTCTGTCACGCGGGCCCCACCCGCCGCGCGGGTTGCATCGTCGTCGAGCGCGAACGCGGCCACGCTGACGAGCAGATCGGCCGCACGCGCGACTTCCGGGAACACGACCGGATCGGGTTCGCCGATCGGCAGCGGCGCCCCGCGCGCGCGGTGCCGGTGAAGCGCGCGCTGGCGGTCGTGTCGGTCAGTCTTGCGACGAGCAGATCAGCGGGGGCGCGATCAGACAGGTGTGCACTTCTGGACAGTCGCGCCGTTCTGGCGCGATTACTTCTGTACTGATCGGACGGCGTGCATCGCACCGCCGACGCCGGCTACAGATTCGATCGTGTACCTCATGGTGGGCGCTCACCACGAAAACCAGTATTGCGCCCCCATGGGTCCGCCCGGACGAAGGCCCGTGCGGCGGGCGTCCTGGGCCGATCCGGCCGCGCTGTGCCGGCCCACTGGCCAACCGGCCGTCCGGCCATTTCATAAGACGTACAGTTTTCCCGGAATGCGCGATTCGCGCCGAACTGTACTCTTGTTCGCGCGCTCCATGTGTGTACTCGGCGCCAACTGTTCTTCTCTTAAGATTCGATCATCAAGTGCACAGTGCCGCAGATCCCGCTGTTGCGGAACCCTGCCGGCGCATCTTCAAGAGAGAGCCAGTGCGATGGAAAAGGCAAAACCGGAGGGAAAGATCAGGAATCACGACGGCCCGGTCGGCGGGCGAAACACGTGCAACGCGTGCGCATTGGACGCACACGGCGGGGCGGCGGGGCGGCGCGCGCCGGCAGGAGACGCGCGATGAAACTCTATGAAAAACTCGCGGACGACATCGAGCGGCTGATCCGCCAGGGGGTGTATCGGCACGGCGACCGGATTCCGTCGGTGCGGCAGGCGAGCCAGCAGCACCGGATCAGCATCACGACCGTGCTGCATGCGTATCTGCTGCTGGAAAGCCGCGGGCTGCTCGAAAGCCGGCCGCAGTCGGGCTATTTCGTGAACCTGC
>NZ_JACFYV010000174.1:0-14835 GCF_016759955.1 Burkholderia sp. KCJ3K979 | reverse complement strand
GGCGGCGGGTGCGGGTGGGCTGGCGGGGTGGTGGGCAGGCAGTCATGTGGCGCCGGCAGACGGCGCGCCGTCTGCCCGCATCGGTCATACGTCGTCGATGTCTCCCGCCATAAAGGCAGCGGCGTCGCAGAGCACGCGCGAAGTTGCGTCGTTCTGGTCGAAGGCGATCATCGGTGCCCGGTAGCTTTCATTTTCGGCACGGGCAAGCGCCGTGTCGTAGTGGTGGCCTTTGGTTGTACTGCAGGTCGGTCGCTTCGACCAACGTCAGGTACAGGCCAGGCGCGCCTTCGGTATTGGGGGCGACTACGGCCATATGGATACGGTTGGTCACAATCCGTTCTCCACTGAGGCGGCGGGGAGACGGACGTGCCGCCCTGCCTCGCCCCGTTGCCGGGGCGAAGTGAGGTTATGCGGCGAGCGGGCCGGATTTCGTGCTATTCATGCCGTCCGAAGTCGGAAAGGGCCACGGCGTCAGCGGACTGCCCACAACGGGAGCGGCTTCTGCACCGGCAGGCGTATCGTTGACGCATTCGGTGCCGTTCCTGGCATCGGGTTCCGTGTCGGCGTCCTCGTCGTCCGGTGTTTCATTCGCTCCGTTTCCGGTGTTCGCACTGTCGTCGTCACCGTCGCCTTCGTCGTCGCAGCTTTCCCATGACGGGGCGATCGGGGTTTCGCGATCGGTGAGGATTTCCGGGAGCCAAGCCGCCTTCGCGAGCCGAAGCTCGGCGGCGGCTGCCGCATCGGCCTTCTTCATCGTGTCGAGATCGGCAGCGGCCTTCGGCGACACGGCGGCAGACACGACTTCAGCGATGCGCGCCTTGCTGACATGATCGAAGTACGTGGTGCGGGTCGGCGCCCAGTACCGGGTCATGTCGAGGTTCAGCGCGCTCGCGAGTGCATTGATCGTGTGCGGCTTTTCTTCCGCCGTGATGCCATCGACCAGCGTGCCAGTGCAGAACGCGAGCAGGTCGAGCAGCGTCGTGCCGGGATCCTGGTCAATGAGCCACGGCAGCAGGTCCGCCCGTTTTGCGGGCAATACCGCGATCCAGCGCGCACGCTGCGTCTCGATGGCGTTCCATGCCGGACTGGCGGGAAGGTCGTCGGCGGCGCGCAGCAGGCTGTCGTGGTTGTTTTCGCCGGACAGCGCCAGATAGCCGCGCGAGGAGGTGTGCCCGTATTGCTCGGGCAGCGCCGCCGGGACCAGGTGTCGCAGGAATGCCGCGAGCGCAATGGCGGGTTGCGCGACGAGTTCCGCATGGATGGCGGCGGTACGGTGCGCGGTGAGGCGCTGGCAGAGCTTCGCGCTGTGGACGGGTTTGACCTTCTGTACTTTCGCGGGCAGCGTATCCGGCGCTTCGGCCTCCGGGATGCCGGTGACCGTTGCACCCGCCGCGTCGAGCGCCGCGCTGTTCTCGCGCCGGACGAGGCCGCGATCGATGACGAGTTCGCCCTGCGGGCCGACGATCACGAATGCGCCGGCTTCGGCCATCTGCTGCGCGTCCCATACCACCGTGCGGCCTTCGAGCGCGATGATCGCCGCATTGACCCGCTCGATTTCGTCGTTGAGCCGGTCGGCTTCTTCGTAGGCGTTATCGTCGTCCTCCGACAGCGTCTCGATCTTTTCGGTCAGTTCGTCCTGCTGCGCGGTGAGTGCATCCATATCGCGCTGTTCGTCCTCGGCGTACGGACGCTGGACCGGGCGCAGCCTGCCGTAACGGTTCAACTCCAGAAAATCGCGCTCGACGCGTGTTTCGATCCAGCCCCAGCCTTCCGCGCGCACTTCCTCAGCGGCGGCGTCGAGCTTCTGCGCGACGAGGCGCTGCAACAGTTCGGCGTCGGCAATATAACCGGCGTTCCCGTCGTCGCTGAACAGATCGCGCCTCACGTATCCGCCCGCTGCCTCGTAGGCGGCAAGGCCAACGAAGCGCACCAGACGGCTGCGGCTCGCGTCGATCTCGGCGCGCGTGATGGCCTGTCGCAGGTAGTTGGGCTGGCGCTGCCATTCGTTCGCGTCGAACCAGATATGTTCCTGCGTTTCGTGGTCGTCCGCGAGGGCGAGGGCGGCCAACTGGTCGAGCGTGATCGCGTCCTCGCGCAGCAGTGCGAGCAGCGTGGGCGACACGTTGGCGAGCTTCATGCGCCGTTTGACCGTGAGCGGCGACGCGGAGAAAAGCGCCGCGATGTAATCGACGCTGCGCCCTTCTTCGGCCAGCATCCGGTACGCGCGCAGCACGTCGAACGGGTCGAGTCCTTCGCGTTCGCTGTTCTCGATCAGCGAAATCGCAAGGGCTTCGCCTTCACTCACAATGCGCACCGGCACGGGGTAGTCGGCGGTGATATGTTTCTGTTCGAACAGCAGATCGAGCGCGGCCTCGCGGCGTCGGCCCCCGCACACGCCATAGCTGTGCCGCTTGCTGCGCGAGCCTTTCATATCGTGGACGACGAGATTTTGCAGCAGGCCCTTGGCGCGGATGCTGGCGGCGAGGCCTTCGATACCGGACAGGGGTTTCGTGCGGACATTGAGTGGCGAGGGACGAAGGCTGGAATACGGCACGGTGATAACGGGCCGCTCGTCGCCGAAACTGGTTTCGAGCGGGGAGGCTGTTTCGGTGGTGTTGACCACGGAGGTTTCAACTAGGGTTTGCATGACTGACTCCACAAAAATTGAGTACGAAGATTCCGGGTCTGCTACCGGATTCCATCAGGACGCAACCCGGACAGGAGTCCTGATGGAACGAGGTGAGGCGGCGGGCAGTTGTCTCTGGCGCACTTACGCTTTCATCTGGCGCATGGCGTCAGCGAGCATCCACAGAGCGCGGTTGAGTTTCACGTTCTGGTCGATGCCGGTGATCGGACGCGTGGACATCGCCCGCCCGCTGCGCGAGCGGCCATGCAGGCCACCCTTCGTGAGGTTTTCCTGCACACGGTTAAAGACCGTCCAAAGGTCGGTGCGGCGATCCTCGAAACGGCGCGGCATCAGTAGCTGGCTTTCGGTGACCGGGGCGGGTGCCTCGGTATCGGTGGGGTCGTAGCGCAGGGCGAGAGCGGAGCGAGCGAACGCATGCTGTTCATCGAGGTTCAGTTCGACGGCGCGCATGCCGTCCTTCTGCTCGCTGATCAGGTCGAATCCATCGAGCACGTCGAATGCGCCGTTAATAACGTTCTGGACGATGTTGCCCTTGTGCGGCACGCGGATATCACGGACGCTGTCGCCTGCCACCATGCCGTTCTGGCAGACGAAGCGCAGCACGCCCGCGAGCATCTGGTAACTGCTGGTGCCGTCGTGCGAGTTTAGGAGCACGATTTCGTTGGCTTCGTCCCCGATGATCTGGTCGGTATGGCGAAGCCGGAGCATGTGCTTTGTGTATTCGCGCTTGCCTTCGTCGCGCACGCGGGTTTGACACACCATGAACGGCTGGAACCCTTCGTTGCGCAGGCCGCGCAGCACGTCGATGGTGGGAATGTAGGTGTAGCGTTCCGAACGGCTTTCGTGTTTGCCGTCCGCGAAAATCGACGGCGCTACATGACGAATCTGGTCGTCCGACAGAGGCGAGTTGGCGCGCAGGATCGGGGAGCCGTAACGGAAAGAGGATGCGAGTTGCATGGCAGTCTCCACAGTCAAGGTTGAGGTCTGAAACCGGGCGGAGGAATGCGCCGTGCCGTTGCGGCTGGACACCTTCCGGTGGAACTCGGGGTTGGCCTTGCTGCCGCCAGGCTCCCGGGTTTCCGCCCGTGCGACTGAAGGAGCCGATAGCGGGCAGGCGTCAAGGAAAAAGGCGAGGGAGGGGTGCGGGCAACACGGTCCCTCGCCCCTTGACGCCTGCCCGCTATCGGCTACGGTCGCGGGTCAAGGGCGGTAACCAGGGAGCCGGATGCACGCCGCGTCCCCGGTGGGCCGGGAAGCGGTGCCGCGGATGCGGCATCTTCCTCAAAGGCGACGGGGCTAACTGCTGCGCCAGGGATTGATGCCCGTCAGGGGCGAGACGCGGAACGGGGCTCGACGCGCAGCGCGAAAGGTCGGCCACGACGCGTAAGCGGCGAGGGGCGCCCGTCGTCGACACGAGTAGCGTGGCGAGCATAGGCTCCAGTTACGATCCATTGCCAGCGGGCCAGGCCGCAGGTCTGGAACCAGGCAGCGATCAACGGCCGGTTGCGATGTTTGTCGCGCTGTTCGGGGCGGATACCTGACCGCATGCGCATGCGGCGCGGGGCTCCAGGTAGTGCCGATGCAAGGAGTTCGTGAAGTGCTCATCCGGGCTCATCCGGGTGCGATCCGTCAGTAAGGAGGGGCCGGCCATCACGTCCTTGTGCGGAACGAACCGGTGGCGCATCGCTGGCAGCTGTTGCAGTCAGGTCGCGCCCTTGCGGCACCCGCCGGGCTGCCTTTGCATGCAGGATGAACAAGCGCGGGGGCGGTCAAAGGCGAACCCTGCACCAGCGGTGCGGAGGCGGCCCGAGTCGCGGAACCGCTTTCCCGCAAACAATCGGTGCCATTACACAAATCCGGCGCGCAATCCGGTTATGCCGATGGATCTCGCATCCCTCTTTCAGGGAGGTTCGCGTGGCTCGCACCCTGCGCGATTTGCCACTAGCTCTGTCGCCGGCCAAGCTCATGGGTCCGCGCAGTGCTTTCGCCACAGGCCGTCATTTCAACGTTGCTGTTGCGCGCACATCGGCGTCTTGATGGGATAACATGCATATTCCTGACAGTAAAAGATTTCAGAACGATGGGAAAAGGAATCAGGATGCGGTCCGCACTGGACCAACGGGGAAAGGCGTGGACCGTTGAGGCGTTGCAGGCGCTTCATGACGGGCAGCGGGAGATACCGGATCTTGTCTGCGATCATCCGCCATGCGGATGTGCGGTGCGTTTCGTGCATCGTTACCAGCAGAACCGCTCCAACCGGATAGAGCCAATCGATGTGCCCGCCTACATCGGCCTGACCAGTGATTCCGAGCATGTCGCCGGATGCCGCTATGACGCGCCGGGACGGTTGACGGCTATCGTCGCGCAGTCCGATCCGGATTTCGTGAAGGCACTCGATACCGGCAAGCGCGAACTGCGACTGCTCGTGCTTCACAATGGCCTGCGCGGCAAGGGGCTTTCCGGCACAACGCCGGTCCGTCCCGGCACGGGTGCTGGGACGCCGGGCGGGAATGCCACCATCGATGTTGTGCAGTCAGAGAAGAAGCTCTCGGGTTACGTGCGAACGACGGCCGACCTCGTCGCCCTTCGTGCGTTATGCGAATCGGATACGTTCCTGGCGTCGGAACTGATTCTGCGTTTCGGTACGCGACGCATCGCATGGAAGGACTTTTTTTTCGAGCGTGAGCGGTACGACGAAGCGTGGGAGTTGGTGAGGCAGGGCGGGACGAACGCTTTTCCGATCGCGCTGGCGGCCACCGTGCGCTCGCACTACGTTCCGTCACCGGGAGACAAGTTCAAGAATGCTTTTCTGAACTGCGACGCGCTCTACCGGAAAACCGGTGTTTCAGACCGTGTCGAGACGTTCGAAGTCAGCATTGCTCATAAGGACGCGAACTGGCTTTTGAACTTTCCCGTGGCTGCCGCCATCGTCATGTTCGGCATCTGGCGGGCGCAGGACAGGGTGGAGAAGACGGGCAAGGACCCACGCAATCCGTCCAAGGCTGTCACCTATGTGACGCACAAGTTGATGCTTGAGCCGAAATTTCGGCGCCAGGTTACAGGGGCCGAAGATTGACAGGCAAACGCTATAGCGTTCGTTCATGTCGTAGGCGAACCGCGGCCTGGAGCAGACCATGGCGGTTTGTCGGCGCGTGGGCGTTATTCCAAAGCGTCCGGGAAAGAGCGGCGCAAGCATTGAAACGGTGTCCTCCCTGCAGTGTTGTGCGCGCGAGTACGTAGCGAGATTGCAAAAAATTTTTCGGACATAGGGGTTTGGTGACAATGATGAGTCGGGGATCAGAATGGCGCAGGTGGGAGCCACATATTCACGCGCCCGGTACCGTCATGAACAATCAGTTCAACGGACCGACAGCATGGGAGGACTATCTCGCCGCTTTGGAAAATGCGACGCCCGCTATCGAGGCAATTGCAGTCACTGACTATTACGTTACCGATACGTATGAGGCAGTCTGCCGGCACAAGGTTGCAGGCCGCTTGCCAGGCGTGAAGCTCGTCTTTCCGAATGTCGAACTCCGGCTCGACGTTGCCACCGCCAAGGGAGGCTTCGTCAATCTTCACCTGTTTGTGAGTCCCGACGACCCGAAGCATCTGGAGGAACTTCAGCGGCTGCTGTCCCGTCTTCAGTTCAATGTGATGCAGGATCGCTTCGACTGTACGCGATCGGAGCTGATCCGCCTTGGGAAGAAGGCAGATCCGAATATCACCGATGATCGCGCAGCGCTCGCCTACGGAGCTAACCAGTTCAAGGTGAATTTCCAGCAGTTGCGCGAGGTCTTCAGCGAAAGCGGATGGGCAAAGAAGAACATCCTGATTGCCGTTGCGGGCGGAGCAAACGACGGCACATCCGGTGTTCGTGAGGCGGCAGATCAGACGATCCGGCGCGAGATCGAGCGTTTTGCTCATGTGATCTTCGCCAGCAGCGCATCACAGCGAGAATTCTGGCTCGGCCAGCGTGGCCTCAGACCCGCAGAAATCCACGCGCTGTATGGGGGCCTTAAACCGTGCCTGCATGGAAGTGATGCGCACAAGCTCGAAGACGTCGCCACCCCATTCGGTGATCGCTTTTCCTGGGTCAAGGGCGGACTGGAGTTTGACTCGCTCCGGCAGGCATGCATCGATCCCGGCGGACGCGCCTATGTCGGCTCGGAGCCTCCGGCCACCGCGACGCCGTCGCAGGTCATCGCTCAGATCGAAATACAGGACGCGCCTTGGGTCAACACGCCGGTCATTCCGCTCAATCCAGGACTGGTGGCCATCATCGGCGCGCGCGGGTCCGGTAAGACCGCGCTCGCGGACATGATTGCGGCCGGCTGCGATTCGATTTCCAGCGAAGCGTGGCATGCGAATGAATGGGCGAATCCTTCTTTTCTCGTCCGCGCTCGCGAACTGGTCGGAAACGGGAAGGTGAAGGTCAGTTGGGCGGCGGGTGAGCTAAGTGTCCGGAGGCTCGATGGGACCGATGCAGATGGTCCCGCTGTTTACGAGCGGGTGCGCTATCTCTCCCAGCAATTCGTGGAAGAGCTGTGCTCGTCAAGCGGATTGACCGACGGGCTCCTGCGGGAAATCGAGCGGGTCATTTTCAACGCGCACCCCGACGAGTCCCGCGACGGGGCATTGGATTTCGAAGAGCTACTCGAACAGCGCGCATCACGGCATCGCCTTGCGCGTGAACGTGAGGCCGAGGCCGTATCTCAGCTTTCCGATCTGATCAATAATGAGCTGGAAAAGGAGAAGCTCCTCTCCGGCTTCGAGAGTCAGGCCGCACAGAAGAAAAAGTTGGTCGACGCCTATACGGCAGACCGGGCGAAGCTCGTCTCGGCTGGCAGTGAACGACGTGCACAGCGGCACACGGAGCTTGGTGCGGCTGCGAATGAGTTGCGAGCCAGGCTTCGCAACCTTTCCAGCCAGCGGCAGACGTTCCTCGCCATGCAAGACGAGGTGAAGGATCTCCGCGTCAATCAGGCCCCTGACGCTTTGCGCCAGGCTCAGGTGCGGCACCCTCACAGTGGTATGTCGGACGAGCAGTGGGCCTCGTTCCTGCTCGATTACAAAGGTCCGGTGGACGACAATCTTGCCGGCTACGTGAAGTGGGTCGATGGGGAGATCGCATTAGTCAAGGGAGTCGCCCCGGCACCGGGTGATCCCAACAAGCCCTTCTTCCCGGATGACGCAGATGTCGGCAAACTGTCGCTCGCGATGCTTGAGGCGGAGATGGCACGGCTTGAGAAACTGGTCAGCGCTGACAAGGAGACACAGCGGAAATATACGGCCCTATCTGGTCGCATCGCGAAAGAGACGGCGGCCTTGCAGACGCTCAACAACAAGATCAAGGACGCACAGGGCGCGAAGGATCGTGCGCGTGAACTCCAGAAGGAGCGTGAGGAGGCCTATGGCCGGGCATTCGACGCCCTGATCGCCGAACAGACGGTGCTGGAAGAGTTATACGCACCGTTAATGGCTCGGTTGGCTGCTGCGTCCGGTACGCTGAAGAAGCTGTCGTTTTCCGTTGCGCGGGTGGCGAATGTGGAGGGGTGGGCGGCAGAGGCGGAGGACACCCTCATCGATCTCCGGATGGCAGGTGCATTTCGTGGTAAGGGCACGTTGCTCCAAAAGGCGAACGAGATACTAAAGGGAGCGTGGGAGACGGGTGATTCCGCAGCGGTGCGCGGCGCGATGGCCGAGTTCCGCCGTCTGTATCAGAAGGATCTTCTTGAGCATTCACCGGTGGCACAAAGCGAGCAGGCGGAGTTTCGTGCCTGGTCCAGGCGCTTCGCGCAGTGGCTGTTCAGCACGGACCATGTCGAGGTGCGCTACGGAATCGACTATGACGGCGTCGATATCCGCAAGTTGTCTCCTGGCACCCGCGGAATTGTGCTGCTTCTTCTCTATCTGGCGCTTGACGACAGCGATAACCGACCGCTGGTGATTGACCAACCCGAAGAGAATCTCGACCCAAAGTCCGTTTTTGACGAACTCGTTCATCTCTTTGTCGAAGCGAAGGCGTATCGCCAGGTCATCATGGTGACGCACAATGCTAACCTCGTGATCAATACGGATGCAGATCAGATCATCATTGCAGAGTCGGGACCCCATCCGCCAGGAGCGCTTCCGCCCATTACCTACAAATCCGGCGGGCTGGAAAACGCAGAGATCCGGAAAGCGGTGTGCGACATCTTGGAAGGCGGAGAGGGTGCGTTCCAGGAACGGGCCCGCCGCCTGAGAGTGCGCCTTGAACGATGAGATTTGCAGGACGCACTGACACTGGCTACCCACGTCGCCTCAGCGCTGTGAGGAGACGGTCCAGGCTCGCAGGTTGTCTGGCCGGATTTTTTTGGCGAGTGGCCGTCCGGGGCGGGTATGCGTTACGCGTCTCGTACTCTGGGAGCGCGGTTTCCATCGATAAACCTCAAGTCGCCTCGTTTTCGCCCATTGAGTCGCGAGCTTCGTTTAGTTCCCCCGAAGCCTGACCTTTAACGATGGTGAGGAATGGTGGCGGGGGGCGTCAGGGCTCCTGCTCCCGAAAGCGAACGCGGCATTCCCGCCGCAGGATTCAATGTATTCCCGATAAATGGATAAACAAATTCTCATGGTGACGGGCAGTCATGATCGAACCTGTGACTACCTGATTCAGCGTTACCCGAACGTCCGGTTTTTCCGGTTGAACCTTGACCGCATCTCGACCTATCAGATCGTCATCTGTGAACATGGCTTTGAGATCATCGGTGACGATTCAACTATCACGACTTCAACATGCCATTCGATCCTGTACCGCAAACCCATCCCGGAGGATCTCGGCGGGATCCTTAAACCCCAGTATCACGCCTTCGCTCATACCGAGATGTTTTCAATGATCGAAGGTATCGTCGAGGGTTTTGAAGGCGTTTGCCTGTCAAAGCCATCAATTATGCGAAGGGCCAACAACAAGATTGTGCAACTGCAGTTGGCCGAAAGAATGGGGCTTAAGCTACCACGAGGGTTGATCACCAATACGGCATCTGCCCTGACCCGACTTGGCAATGGGAAACTCATCGTCAAGCCACTGGCAACCGGCGTCGTTGAATACGACGGACGTAAGGAGTTTGTACAGACCAATCTTCTGGATCCTTCAATCGATACTTCGGGTCTCAGATATGTATCCGCATACTTTCAGGAATATATCGAGAAAGATTACGAATTCCGGGTGACTATTGTTGGAAACGATTGCCACGCTATCAGGATCGACTCACCCGACAAGGTCGATTGGCGAAAACCGGGTAACAACCCCACGTACTCGCTCGAACCGTTACCACACTTACTCGAGTCGAGAGCAAAAGACTTCATGCGCGCGCTCGGGATGCAGTTCGGCTGTTTCGATTTCATGCTGAAAGATGGGGTGCCGTATTTTCTGGAAATGAATGCCAACGGGCAGTGGGCCTGGCTGGACAAGGTGGCGCAAGGCCAGATATCGCGTTCTATGATCCATTTTCTGACGGGAACACACGGGTGAACTTTCTGCTCTACTTCTTCAACCGGATACCCGTATGTCACATATCGTGCGACGACGCATACGGTGCTTACAGGTCTGGTTTGCCACGCCGTTTCTCACTGCTCGTGCTGGTTCTTGGCAGGGCGAAGTTTTACCTGCTAACTTTCTATGAGGGACGCCCTGGTCTGGTCAAGCTTCTCAAATTCAGTGAAATGAGCCTGCTTGATTCGCAGCAGACCATAGACACATTGACGGCGAACTACAGGACCAACACTGGCGCGCTCACGAACGAACAGCTTGAGATTCAGTATGAATTCCTGAAGGAACGATTCAACAATAACGAAGACGCCAAAGCTTCATTGGAAGCACGGATTGCAGCACACATCACGAGCTATTTCGCACTGGTCGGCTTTTACGGTTACATACTGACCATGATTTTGCCGATCTCGTCGAGAAGCGCGTGCGTCACTGGATTCGTCTTTGGAATCGGGTGCCTGTTTATGCTCGCGTGCGGCGCTTTTATATGGTCCAGCATGCAGGTCAAGGGCATCGTTCGATCCACGTTCAAGGATCTTGCCGCAGACACCTCGCCTCGCACCCAGGCCGTACTTGCTTATACAAACTGGTATGCGTCAAATCAGGAAGTTCGCGCGCTGGCAAGCGAGGTGAAGAATGTTGAGTCGAATATGATTCTTGCCTTGTGCGTGGCGGTTCCGTTGTGGATCGCTGCGCAATTCATCATGTCACACCCAGAGCGAGAGCAGCCAGCCACAGACGGCGGGTCCGGGGTGGGCGCAAAAGTGATAAACACCAACGGATCATTCGCCACCAAAGAGGTCGCCGCGCTGCTTGCCGAGCTTGGCAAACATTTGTCCGACGGCGGTGAAAAATTCGTGATCGTCAGCGGGCAACATGCCAATCGCAACAGGGACAGGATCGTTGGCATACTCAAGCTTGCCAGTGGCGACGAGAATATTCGTGACATCAGACTGCCACAGTCTGATTGGGGCGATGCGAGCGTAGTAGTGAAACTGGACGAAGGAACCCAATGAAACCATACATATTTAACTATAGTGACTCAGTCAGGACGATTATCCCGGAATCGCCTGATCACCGTCTGCAACAACATCGCCCGGACGCGGGTTCCGTACTGGACAGTACCGTGCTCACGGCCACCGTGGAGCCAGTTGATCCGGATAGCGCCGTTTTGTCTACAGTCATCACCCGCAGTCTCGAGCCGAACGACACGGATCAATTCATGTCGGCCTCGACTTACATAACGGAGTCGACCGAACCGGCTGATCCCGACATGATCCGGCTGGATTCAACCATCTTTACGAAGTCGCCTGAACCCGCCGATGAAGATGGCATCTATCCGATAGCCGGCGCTACAGACCATTAACTGATTCTGTCGGAATCGAGCCGCGCGCAGTCTCCTGATCGTGCGGTCATTCCGACTTCGTTGTTTCGTTGCACAAGCGATCAGTCGAACATTGGACCGTGACGGGACCGGTCCGCTCCCGTCGGCCAGCAGGGCAACGTAGAGGGGGCAAACTACGCCGCCGGTTTTGCCATCCCGACAAGGGTGGTGTCCTGCAGTAGCAGCTTCCTCGCACGATGACGACCCAACGAACGAGTTCTCTATTGCTGTTCCTGCAAACCGTGTGGGCGTTCCACAAGCGAGCCGACGATGAGCTCCGCCCATCGCAGGCAGTCGAACACCAGCGACCTCAAGATCGGTTTGGTGCCGTGGACATCGCCCATGTGAGAGCGCAGTGTCTGCATCACATAGGCTCCCTGATTGAGCGCGCCTTCAAGGTTCTTCCTGAACGGAGAAACCTCCGTTTGTGGCCATCCTAGCGCAGTGAGCTGGCGATCAAGTTCAATCATCACCCCCTTGGCCAGGGCGGCTCGTTTGCACCGTTCCTGGAAGGATGCTTTTGTCGGATCCCCAAGACTTCGCTCTTCGTAGACTTTAGACGTGGCAGCGTCCACTGCACCGCATGCGGCAGAGATGGCGCCGCCCAGGTCGCCGTCGCGCAGGCGTTGCGCTGCCTTCAAAAGGTCCTTGTGGGATTCGCCGGGTGTGTCTGCCAGCGTACTGGTGTCAAACACGTTCAGCGGCACGAGCGTCTGATTCACGAATGACCAGCCCAGTCGGCTCAAATACTCGGAGAGCTTCTCCTGCATCTCTGAGCGTCGTCGAAGTATTTCTTCGACCAGGATTGTCAGAAAGTGGTATCTGGCATCTGAGTCCATCGTTCCGACCTGCTCGTCTATTGCCGACATCAACTGGCCCTTGGTAGCGCCACCCTGCGACTTCTGGACCAGATGAGCAGTGGCCGTGACATCGAATCCGGCAAGGCCGGCTATTTCCTTGATGTCATCGAAACGAAACGCCTGCAGGCAGGCCCGAGCCGCAGGCCACGCTCGAATGACGTCATCCATTTGTTTGATTTCCGTGGGTGTTGTCGACACCTGCACGACGGTGAGTCGACGAACCTCAGGAACGATGAAGCTTTTGACGAGCTCCATCGCTTCAACAGCGTTGCCCCGCAGAGGGGTCAACGCTCGCAGTCGTCCAGCCAGGCCGCGCCAACCGATTGTTTCGCAGTACATGCGCAGCGTATTGATTTTCCCGGTGAGTACAGAGTCGATGACGCCTTGGGGTTCAAGGTCGTCGTAGTATTCGTTAAGGCCGAAGTTCGTGCCTTCAAGGTCCGAACTCACAGATAGTACCGCGTCAGCCTGTGCCGCCGGCAGCGTACGCTCCACGTCACGCTCGGGTTCGCGGTCGCGGAAGTCAATCGTTGGAATGATCTCAAACGGTTCGAAGGAGGCGCGAGGTGCGCTCCAGCTACGCACTTCATCAAGAAGCTGTACGTAGGTTTCGTTTTTCAGGATGCCTTCTCCCGGGCAGACATAGGCGTCCTCTTTCCGGATATCGGTGGTCCAACCGGCGCACCAGCAAGAGGTATCCAGCATCATCTGCAGCGCTGAAGCGACTTCCTGGACTGAAAGTCGAGCTTGCGCAGCCAATGACGTAACGGGAACCGGTGCCTGCTGGGTTTGCCGATACTGCAGACGAAGAGCGGCATACACACGCTCGATGTTTGACAACAGGCGCTGTGCTGGTTCGGCGTCCAGGAAAGACAGGGCGGACGATCGAACAACATAGTTATCGTTCTCTCGTCTGATCAGATCACCCGCTTCGAGTTGATCAAGCGTGGCGACTTCCGGGTAGTTTTCGGCGCGGAACTTGAGCGCGGGCACACCCGCATCCAGGAGCAGCATCTGTTCGAGCAGCCGATTTAACAATGATCGCTGAGACTCGGGCAGTTGGCTGGCGCTCGCACCACCCTGTACTGTACTTGTGGAGAAGGACGAGTGTATATTCATTGGGGCAGAGCGCATTGCTCAATCCGTTGGTCGAAAGTTTGAATCATTTTATGGCAAGCGGAAGCGCGGAGGACAAATGTGGAAGCTGGTCGAGCAGCAGTTTTAATCGACTGCGCCAGCTGCGTGTATTGTTCCGCATAGCCCTCAATATAGTCAGCCCAGATCTGCATCACGTGGCGATAGGCGGGTTGAATAACACGCCAACGGTTACAGGCTCCGCTCGGGCGTTCCACTTCCCGCTATCCAAGCAGCGCTCGCAGATTGTCACGAATGAGGCTGACGATGTCGACAGCAGATACCCGATGGAAGCGCCCCAGTTCTTCGACGACACTTGCTACATCGCTCGGCTGCGAGGGTCTGTCGCCTGTCCGGGTGAAAGGACCATCAGTTTCCGTCAGTATCCGATCCAGGGGAATCGCCTGCACCATCGGTGCGTGCCTCTCATTGCCAAGCATTGCCGCATTGACAGAGAAGTAGCAGCCTAGCGCCAGCGCGCGCTTCGCCTCGCTTTTTGTTTCCGTGAACCAATGGAGAACGATTTTCCCGCGTTCGGGCGGCAGATATGCTTCGACAAGATCAAGCACTGCCTTGGCTGATCTGACGGTATGCACAGTAATGATCTTGTCGCCTGGCTATGACGGGATGACACGCTGACAGTCAAGTTTGCGGATCTGCTTGCAGAATCAAAGGTGCTACTCCTGAAAATTGCGTTGTTTTTCCGGCTGTGCGTTTTCACCCCACTACCGTTACCCGCTGCGTCGGGCGAGTTTGACGCTTTGGTTTCGCGGATGCGTGAGTAGATTTTTTTTAATTTTTGAAGCGGTCGACCAACTCATCGGAAATCAAAATTGCTTTTAAGAAATCTATTTTTATGATCTTCATACGAGCTTAATATGGTCTTTCTGACGTGCTCGGTGTATAGGCTCCATTTTTCGGTGTTGTAGTATTTGATTGAACTGAGAATATACCAATGTATGTTGTTTGTCTTGTGATCGGTATTGCTTGGTCTAAAATTGTTCAAAATATCATAGTACGCGTGGTAATCAGATTTTCCGTTTTTATTAATAATCAATGGATCTTCATGCGAGATGTTCTTCGAGAAATTTATGAGTTCGAGCATGGTATAAATTTCTCGCTCGCTCTTGAGGAAATTGTGATTACCGTTTTTATATGAGATTAATACCTTCTCCTCGGTTATTTCCTCAAACCATTTTTTGTGATTATATTCTGGTAGTCCATTGATATTTTCATGGTGGAATTCAAGCTGAAAAGATGAAATGGATTTTGAGATCATTTCCTGTAT
>NZ_JACFYV010000173.1:0-14907 GCF_016759955.1 Burkholderia sp. KCJ3K979 | reverse complement strand
CGCGAACCTGTCGCTGCGCGAAGGCGAGATCGTCGGCCTGCTCGGCCGCTCCGGCTCGGGCAAATCGACGCTGTTGCGCATCATTGCCGGCCTGATCGAGCCGACCGGCGGCGAAGTGACCTACCTTGGCAAGCCGCTGCGCGGCCCGGCCGAAGGCGTCGCGATGGTGTTCCAGACTTTCGCGCTGTTCCCGTGGCTCACCGTGCTGCAGAACGTGGAAGCCGGGCTCGAAGCGCTCGGCGTCGGCGCGCGTGAGCGGCGCGAGCGTGCGCTGGCCGCGATCGACCTGATCGGTCTCGACGGCTTCGAGAACGCGTATCCGCGCGAGCTGTCGGGCGGGATGCGCCAGCGCGTCGGCTTTGCGCGCGCGCTCGTCGTCGACCCGACCATTCTGCTGATGGACGAGCCGTTTTCCGCGCTCGACGTGCTGACGGCTGAAACGCTGCGTACCGATTTGCTGGACCTGTGGACGCAAGGCCGCATGCCGATCAAGTCGGTGCTGATCGTCACGCACAACATCGAGGAAGCGGTGTTCATGTGCGACCGGATTCTCGTGCTGTCGTCGAACCCGGGCCGCGTGATCGCCGAGATCAAGGTGCCGTTCAAGCACCCGCGTAACCGGCTCGATGCCGATTTCCGCAAGCTCGTCGACGACATCTACGCGAAGATGACCGCGCGCCAGACCGGCGAGGCGACGAAGAAGGGGCTCGAGCTGGGTAGCTGGATGCCGCGCGTATCGACCAACCTGATGGCCGGCCTGATCGAAACGCTCGCGATGGCGCCGTACCACGGCCGCGCCGACATGCCGGAAATCGCACGTTCGCTGCATCTGGAGGTCGACGAACTGTTCCCGATCGCGGAAGTGCTGCAGCACCTCGGTTTCGCGGACGTGCGCGAAGGCGACGTGTTCCTGACGCCGCCCGCACGCGTGTTCGCGGAATTCGGTACGCAGGAGCGCAAGCTGATGTTTGCCGATCACCTGTTGAAGCACGTGCCGCTTGCCGCGCGGATCAGGAAGGTGCTGAACGAGCGTCCGGGTCACCGTGCGCCGCGCGTGCGCTTCGAGCAGGAACTCGAGGATTTTCTGTCCGACGAGGCGGCGGAGGAAACGCTCGATGCGGTGATCGACTGGGGGCGGTATGGGGAGGTCTTTTCGTACAACGACAAGACGGAAGTGTTCAGTCTGGAGGATGTCGAGAGCTGATGCCTGCCGGTGGATGGCGACACGCCATCACTCCGGCAAATCCCGCCGACTCACATCCCACTCGATCCCGCCCGCATTGAGCTGCTCGATCTTCTCCATCCGCTGCCGCGCCAGTTCCGGCAGCCGGTTCGTCACGCCGATCACCAGCGCTTCGGCGAGCGCCAGCGCGGGCACGTTGGTCTGCAGCATCGCGAAAGGTCGGCCCTGAATGCGCAGCACGATCTCCGCGAACTCGCCGATCGGCGAGCGCCATTCGTCGGTGATCAGCAGGATGCGCGCGCCGAGTTGGTGCGCGGCCTGCGCGAAGCGGATGCTGTCCTTCTGGTAACGGCGAAAATCGAAGATCACGAGTACGTCGTTGCGCCCCATGTCGGCCAGCGCGACGGACGCGAGATTCACGTTCGGCTCGACGTACTGCACATGCGGCCGCGCATAGGCCAGCGTGAACGAGAACAGCGACGCGAGCGGCGCCGTATAGCGCCCGCCGCCGCAGAAGACGCGCACGTCCGGATCGGCCAGCACCGCCACGGCTGCGTCGAACGCGGCCGCGTCGAGCCCGTCGATCGTCGTCGCGAGCGATTCGGACAGCCGCTGGAAAATCGCCGCGTGACTATCGCGCATGCCCGTTTCCGAGTGGAACGCATCCATCCGCGCGAGCGGCGAATTCATCGCGGTGTCGATCTCGTCGTGCAGCGCCTGCTGGAACGACGAGTAGTTCGGAAAACCGATCCGGACGACGAAGCGGAACACGGTCGGGTCGCTGACTTCCGCCTGCTTCGCAACCTGCGCGATGGGGCCCAGCCCCAGACTGGGATAGCGATCCAGCAACGCCTGCGCGACCTTCTGTTCCGACGGCGTGAAGCTATCCATCTGGGATAACAGCAACGCCCTGATGCTCGTCCCCATCGGCACTCCGGCTCTCTATCTGAATTGAACTGAACGACCAAACGGCAGACGGGCGTCTGCCGGCAACTGCACGCATGTTAGCCGATCGACGTGCGGCAGGCTGCGTGCGGTTCCAAATTAGAGGGACGCATCACCTGGCCAGACGATATGTTCATATATGTAATGAATCAAACATGCATCGGCAGGTATCTCGGCGTATTTTCATTTTAAATTCAGTAATTACCCTAGTTTTTGACGTAAAAAAACGAGTGATATGATCGCGGCCTCGCTGAAATGTATCGTTTATTACATGCTGGATCGGCAGCATCGACAAGTCGTTGCGCGTCGACGCATCCCGGCATGGCCCGGTTTATTCGTCTGGAGGATTCCGTCATGAGGCGGCTCGTAGTACTCACCCTGTTGTCGGCGATGAGCGTGTGCGCGTTCGCCGCGTCGGACCCGGCGGTCGAAGCGAAGAACGGCATGGTCGTGTCGTCGCAGCATTTCGCGTCGCAGATCGGCGTCGACATCCTGAAGGCAGGCGGCAATGCGGTGGACGCGGCAGTGGCCGTCGGCTATGCGCAGGCCGTGACCAACTCGTGCTGCGGCAACATCGGCGGCGGCGGTTTCATGACGATCCACCTGGCCGACGGTCGCGACCGCTTCATCAATTTCCGCGAGACCGCGCCGGCCGCGGCGTCCGCGAACATGTATCTCGATGCGGCGGGCAACGTGATTCCGGACCAGAGCCTGTACGGCTATCGCGCGGTCGGCGTGCCGGGCACGGTGGCCGGCCTCGATCTCGCGCAGCGCAAGTACGGGAAGCTGACGCGCCGGCAGGTGATGGCGCCGGCGATCCGGCTCGCACGCGACGGCTTCGTGCTGACGCGCGGCGATACGGACATCCTCGATACGACGGTCGAGCGCTTCAGGAAGGACCCGGAAGCCGCGCGCATCTTCCTGCGCCCGGACGGCACGGCGCTGCAGCCGGGCGACCGCCTGGTGCAAAAGGATCTGGCCCGCACGCTCGAGCGCATCGCGGAGCAGGGGCCCGACGCGTTCTATCACGGCGAGATCCCGAAGATCGTCGAGGCGGCGGCCAAGCGCGGCGGCGGCGTGATCACGGCGGCCGATTTCGCGTCCTATCGCGCGCAGGACATCGCGCCGCTGACGTGCACGTATCGCGGCTACGAGTTCGTGTCGGCGCCGCCGCCGAGTTCGGGCGGCGTGACGATGTGCGAGACGCTGAACATCCTCGAAGGGTATGACCTGCGCAAGCTCGGCTATCACTCGGCCGCGGCGGTCCACTACATGACCGAAGCGATGCGCCATGCGTACGAAGACCGCAACACGCTGCTCGGCGATCCGGATTTCATCGACAATCCGGTCGCGAAGCTGACGAGCAAGGAATACGCGGCGCAGATCCGCAAGAGCATCCATGCCGATACGGCGACGCCGTCGGTCGACGTGCAGCCCGGTGTCGGCGTGCACGAGAAGCCGGAAACGACGCATTACTCGATCGTCGACCACGATGGCAATGCGGTGTCGACGACCTATACGGTCAACGGCCGCTTCGGCGCCGTGGTCATCGCGCCGGGCACGGGTTTCTTCCTGAACGACGAGATGGACGACTTCACCGTGAAGGTCGGCGCGCAGAACCTGTTCGGCCTCGTGCAGGGCACGCGCAACTCGATCGCGCCGGGCAAGCGTCCGCTGTCGTCGATGGCGCCGACCATCGTGAAGAAGGACGGCAAGGTGTTCATGGTGGTCGGCTCGCCGGGCGGCTCGCGCATCATCACGATCACGCTGCAGACCGTGCTGAACGTGATCGACTACGGGATGACTCCGCAGGACGCGGTGGCCGCGCCACGCATCCATCATCAGTGGCTGCCCGACGCGGTCTATTACGAAACCTACGGCCTGTCGCCCGACACGCTCGCGATCCTGCGCAACATGGGCTACAAGATGGTCGAGCAGACGCCGTGGGGCGCCGCCGAGCTGATCATGGTCGGCCTGCCGGGCACCGAAGCGGCGAGCCGCCAGAGTTCCGGGAACGATTCGTCGGTGTCCGGCAACGTGCGTGTCGGCTTCATCTACGGCTACAACGACCCGCGCCGCCCGGCCGGCTCGGCGATCGGCTACTGACGCGATCGTTTCAAGTCGAATCGCTGCCGCCGGCGTTCGCGTTGCCGCGAATGCCGGTGCGGCGGCAAGCGCGTCCGTCAGCGGGCATCCGCCAGCCTGAGCGGCACGCGCGCCATTCTTCCGTCAACTCCATCGCCACCCGGCGAATTCCGTCATGAACAAACGAATGTCTGCGGCAGGCTGGATCCTGCTCGCGATGGCAGCCGGCATCCTGGTCGGCTACCTGATCTACACGCAGCTTCCCGACAAGCAGGCGGCCACGGAAGTCGCCGGCTACATCTCGCTCGTGTCCGACGTGTTCCTGCGCCTGATCAAGATGGTGATCGGCCCGCTGGTGTTCTCGACGCTGGTCGTCGGCATCGCGCACATGGGTGATGCGTCGTCGGTCGGGCGCGTGTTCGTGAAGGCACTCGGCTGGTTCGTCACCGCGTCGCTGATCTCGCTGCTGCTCGGCCTGCTGATGGCGAACCTGCTGCGGCCGGGCGAGAACCTCGGCCTGCCGCTGCCGGACATCGGCGCGTCCGCGCATCTCGCGACGTCCAAGTTCACGCTGAAGGATTTCGTCGGTCACATGGTGCCGAAGTCGATCGCCGAGGCGATGGCGAACAACGAGATCCTGCAGATCGTCGTGTTCTCGATGTTCTTCGGCGTGGCGCTCGCCGCCCTCGGCGAGCGCGGCAAGATCCTCGTCGCGGCGATCGACCAGCTCGCGCACGTGATGCTGAAGATCACCGGCTACGTGATGAAGCTCGCGCCGCTCGCGGTGATGGCCGCGATGGCGTCGACCGTGGCGGTCAACGGGTTGTCGATCCTGCTCAAGTTCGCGGTGTTCATGGGCGATTTCTACGCGAGCCTCGTGCTGCTGTGGGCCACGCTGGTCGCGGCCGGGCTGCTGTTCCTCGGCCGCCGCGTGTTCAAGCTGCTCGCGCTGATCAAGGAGGCGTTCATGCTGTCGTTCGCAACCGCGAGCTCCGAAGCCGCGTATCCGAAGATCCTCGACGCGCTCGACCGCTTCGGCGTACGGCGCAAGATCTCGAGCTTCGTGATGCCGATGGGCTATTCGTTCAACCTCGACGGCTCGATGATGTACTGCACGTTCGCGACGCTGTTCATCGCGCAAGCCTACGACATCCACCTGTCGCTCGGCACGCAAGTCACGATGCTGCTGATCCTGATGCTGACGTCGAAGGGGATGGCCGGCGTGCCGCGCGCGTCGCTCGTCGTGATCGCGGCCACGCTGCACCAGTTCAACATCCCTGAAGCCGGGCTGCTGCTGATTCTCGGCGTCGACACGTTCCTCGACATGGGGCGCTCGGCCACGAACGCGGTGGGCAACTCGATCGCCAGCGCGGTGGTCGCGAAGTGGGAAGGCGAGCTGATGTCGGCGTCCGAAGCGAGCGCGCATGCCGCGCATCTCGATGCCGAACTCGAACGGCAGAACAACGCGCCGGCCTATGGCGCCGGTCAGCCCACGTCGACCTGACGGTCAGGCCGCGAGCGCTTCGTCGATGCACGCCGCGAGCACCATCGCGGCGGCGTTGCCCGGCGTCGAGCCGAGCAATTGCGGTGCATAGACGCTGTCGCCGATCTCGATCGATCGCCCCGACAGCGCGCACACGCCGCGCTTGCGCGTCGTGAACAGGCGCCACTTCTGGTAGCCATAGTGCCCGGTGCAGGCGTCGCACCACGAAATCATCACGGTGTCGGCCGTGGGCCGTTCGAGCACGCTGATGGTCGGCTTGCTCGTCGCGTCCCACGACGGCAGCCGGTCGCGCGTGACGCTGCGCCGTCGCGGCCCGCCCCACGAAACGGACGGCATGTCGAAGCTGCCGATTGCGGCGACGGTCATGAGCCAGGGCGCTACACGATTGTTCATGTTTCTGTTCCTCGAAACGTTACGCGGTGCCGCGACGCGCGGCATCACGACAGGCGGATGCGCGGCTGCACCCAGCCGTTGATCCGTTCGGCGATCCACAGCAAGGTCGCCTTGGAGAAACCGTGCAGCGCCTGCTGGTGCCGCCGGTAGAGCATCAGGTGGCTGAACTGCGCGAAGCGCCCCTGGATGAAGCCGCCGCGGAAGAAGCCGAACTGCCCGAGCGTGCCGAACGCGTCGTAATCGCTGATCGACACCAGCGCGCCGAAATCGTGGAACGCGAACGGCGGAATCGGCGTGCCGTCGAGCCAGGCGGGCAGATGCTTCGCGAGATGCTCGGCCTGTTGCGTCGCGACCTGCGCGGTGGGCGGCAGCGGCCGCTCCTGGCCGTCGGGCAGCAGGCTGCCGCAATCGCCGATCGCGAACACGTGCTCGTCGCCGGTCGCCTGCAGCGTGGGGCCGACCACGATCTGGTTCGCGCGGTTCGTGTCGAGCCCGCCCAGCGCCTGCATGAAATCGGGTGCCTTCACGCCGGCCGCCCACACCATCAGGTCGGCTTCGGCGAACGAACCGTCGCCATAGTGGAAACCGTTCGCGTCGGCCGACGTGACACGCGTCGACGTCAGCACGCGAAAACCGATCTGTTCGAGTCGCCGCTGGGCCGACGCGGAAATCCGCGGCGGAAACGCATTGAGGATGCGCGGGCCGCTTTCGAGCAACGTGAGTTGCAATCGCTCGCGCACCGTGTCGTCGCCGTAGGCCTGCGCCACTTCGAGCAAGCGGCTCAGTTCCGCCGCGAGTTCCACGCCCGTCGCGCCCGCGCCGACGATCGCCACGCGAAACGGCTCGTCACGCGCGATGCTGCGGAACACGCGCATCCGCAACGCTTCGTTGAAGGTCTCCGCCTGCTGCTGGCTGTCGATGAAGTAGCAGTGCTCGCGCACGCCGGGCACGCCGAAATCGTTGGCCTGGCTGCCGAGCGCGAGGATCAGCACGTCGTATTCGAGTTCGCGTGCGTCGATCACCACGTCGCCGTCCTGCGAGCGGATCTCGCCGAGCTGCACGCGGCGGCGCGCGCGATCGAGCCCCTTCAGTTCGCCGGGCTGGTACGTGTAGCCGTGGTCGCGGGCATGGGCGAGGAAGATCACCTGTTGCTGCTGGACGTCGCGCGTGCCGGCCGCGATCGTGTGCAGCATCGGCTTCCAGATGTGCGTCGGACTGCGATCGACGACCGTGATCTGCGCGCGTCCGGACCGGCCGAGACGCTCGCCCAGGCGGGTCGCGAGCTGCAGCCCGGCGATTCCGCCGCCGACGATGACGATGCGTGTAGGGGTTGTCATGGATAAATCATCAAGTGATGAATAAGGTATGATCCTAGCGCTTCCCGGCTCCGCGTGTCAACGGAGCGGGGCAGGCCGCCCGCTTCCGGTACGTGAAACCGGGGACCGAACACGGGCATTCGAATCATTCAAGGAGCAGGAAAAACGTGGCAGAAGTGACTGAGCGCGCGCCGTCGAAGCGGCGTACGCGCGGACGGCCGCTGGCGGATGCGTCCGTCGGCCCGGACGTGATATTGCGGGCCGCGCGCCGCACGTTCGCGAAGCGCGGCTACGACGCGACGAGCGTGCGCGAAGTCGCGCGCGAGCTGGGCATCGACGCGGCGCTGATCGCCCATCACTTCGGTACGAAGGAAACGTTGTGGCTGGCGGTCGTCGAGCAGATCGTCGAGCTGGCCGAACCGATGTTCGACGCGCTGCGTGCGTTGCGCGCGTCGTCGCTGCCGCATCGCGACCGCGTGCGGCGCGCGCTCGAGCTGTGTGTCGATCACGAATTCGCGGAACCGGATATCGGCATGTTCTTCTCGACGGCGGCGACCGAGGAGGGCGGGCGGCTCGACCGGCTGCAGGAGCGGATCGTGCGCCCGTATCACGACGCGATGTTTCCGCTGCTGGCGGACGCGGTCGAGGCCGGCGCGATCCGTCCGGTCGATCCGAACGTGCTGTTCTTCATGATCGCGAGCGCGATCGGCACGACGGTGTCGTACAGCCACATGATGCTGGAGTACACGTCGCTGCCGACGCGGCCGGAGGCGTTCCGCGAGGCCGTGCTCGGCGTCGTGTTCAACTTTCTCGGCGACCGGGCCTGAGCGCCGCGCGCGCGATGCGCGCGGTCAGGTCGCGGTGACCAGCCCCAGTTCGCGCACCGCGTTCCGCGCGCTCTCGCGCAGCGCATCGACGAGCGGCGATGGCGTGCGGTACGCCAGCGCCACTTCGTACGCGAGCGGGCTGCCCGCATCCTTCAGTTCGCAGAACGTAATGCCTTGCGGATGCATCGGCACGAACAGGCGCGGCATCAGCGCGACGCCGATGCCGCCCGCGACGAGCCCGGCCGTCGTCTGCATCTGGCGCGGCTGCTGGACCACCCGCGGCGCGAAGCCCGCCTGCGCGCATGCCGTTACGATCAGCGCATGCATGCCGGGCCCGTGATGCGCGGCAAACATGACCCACGGTTCGTCCGCCAGCTCGGCCAGCGCGATGCGGCGGCGGTGCGCAAGCCGGTGGCCGTCGGGCAGCGCGGCGACCATCCGGTCGCGCAGCAGCGGCTCGACATGCACGTCGCCGGCATCGGCCACCGGCAGCACGACGAGGCCGGCGTCGGTGCGGTCCTGCCGCAGCGCGAGCACCTGGTCGGCGGTCGTGCCTTCCTCGAGCTGGAAATCCACGTTGGGATGCCGTTCCTGAAACGCGCGGAGGATCAACGGCAACAGCGCGTTCACGGTGCTGTCGACGAAGCGCAGCCGCAGCGTGCCGCCGAGGCCGGCGCCCGCGCGGCGCGCCACGGCCACCGCGCGCTCGGCCTGTTCGAGCGCGCGCCGTGCTTCGAGCAGGAAGGCCTCGCCGGCCGGCGTGAGCCGCGAGCCGCGGTTGTCGCGTTCGAGCAAGGCGACGCCCAATTCGTCCTCGATCTTGCGGATCGCCGTGCTGAGCGGCGGCTGGGCCATGTGCAGCCGCTCGGCCGCGCGCCGGAAGCTGAGCGTTTCGGCGACCGCGATGAATTGCCGGAACTGGCGCAGATCGATCATGCGATACCGTCCATGTATCAGTGGATCATCGAATTCGTATTTTACCTATCACGCCGGGCTGCCCAGAATGTCCCTGTCGTCAACCGTCGATACTCAGGAGGACAGATCATGACGGGCAATGAACAGCAGCGAACGGCCATCGTCACGGGCGGGTCGAGCGGGATCGGCTTCGCAATCGCGAGCCGGCTGGTGCAGGACGGGTATCGCGTCGCGATCGTCGGGCGCGATGCGGCGCGGCTGGAGGCGGCCGTCGCGCGGCTCGGCGGTGCGGCGATCGGGCAGGCAGGCGATCTGAGCGTGCGGCGCGACGCGGAAGCGGTGGTCGCAGCGATCGCTGCAAGGTGGCCGCGTATCGACGTCCTCGTCAACAACGCGGGACTGACCGGGCGCGTCGGCGCGGATACGAAGGCGGGCGAAGCGGAGGCCGTATGGGACGCGGTGCTCCATGCGAACCTGAAAAGCCTGTTCCTGACGACGATGGCCGTGCTGCCGCACCTGGCCGACCGCGCGGCGCGCATCGTCAACATCGGTTCGATCGCGGCGCGCGCCGGCAGCCTGTTGCCGGGCGGTCTCGCGTATGCGGCCGCGAAGGCCGGCGTCGAAGGCTTCACCGTCGCGCTGGCACGCGAACTGGGGCCGCGCGGCGCGACAGTCAATACGGTCGCGCCCGGCTATATCGCCGGCACGCGTTTCTTCGGCGACAACGGGGTCGCGCCGGCCGTCGCGGCAATGATCCGCGTGCAGACGCCGGTTGGCCGCGCCGGACAGCCGGACGACGTCGCGGACGCGGTCGCGTGGCTCGCCGGGCCGCGCGCGTCGTTCGTCACCGGCGCGACGATCGCGGTGAACGGCGGCTGGCGCGTCGGGTGACGCAGCGCGCGTACGGCAGGCGCGTCACTCGGCATCGGTCGGCGGCTTGTCGCCGAGCCAGCGCCGCGCGCCGGGCCCGTTGCGGCCGGCGCGGTCTTCCGGGTTGGTCAGCTTGCAGCGTTTCAGCGACAGGCAGCCACAGCCGATACATTCGTCGAGATTGATGTAGAGCCGCTGCAGCTCCTCGATCCGGCTCGCGACGCGCTGCTTCCAGCCGCGCGACAGCCGCTGCCAGTCCTTGTTGCTGGGCGCGGCGTCCTCGGGCAGGCTGACGAGCTGCTCGGCGATTTCGTCGAGCGAATAGCCGATCTTCTGCGCGAACACGATGAACGCGATCAGCCGCAGCACCGCACGCGAATAGTGGCGATGGCTCGAGCCGTTGCGGTGCGACTTGATCAACCCGCGCGTCTCGTAGAAACGCAGCGTCGACGCCGGCACGCCGCTGCGCGCGGCCACTTCGCGGATCGACATCAGCGGCCATTGCGGGGTTTCCTGGATACCCATGACGTCCTCCGGGAAAGCTTGACTTGAAGTTAACTTCAACTTTTATGCTACGCGGCAGTTTAACCCGTCGCGAGGCATCATGCTCTCCTTTTCCCTACGCAGGACCTCGCCGTTGGGCGCGGCTTGCGCCCTGTTGCTGGCGTTGTCGGGCTGTCACGACGGCAAAGGCACATCGTCGGCCCAGCCGCTTCCCGAAGTGGGCGTCGCCACCGTCGCGCCGCGTACCATCCGCCTCGCGGACGAATTCAACGGGCGCGTCGAAGCGGTGGACGCCGTCGAACTGCGGCCGCGCGTGAGCGGCTACCTGCAGCGTGTCGCGTACAAGGAGGGCGATGTGGTCGCGCAGGGCGCGCTGCTGTTCGAGATCGATCCGCGCCCGTACCGGATCGCGCTCGACCGGGCGAATGCGCAGCAGCGGCGCGCCCGTGCGGCCGCGAGCCTCGCGAACGTGCAGTTGAAGCGCGTGCAGACGCTGATCGACGCGCATGCGACGTCGCAGGAGGAGCTCGACAACGCGCGCGCCACCGCGGAGCAGGCGCGTGCCGATCTGCTGGCGGCCGATGCGGCCGTGGCCGACGCGAAGCTCAATCTCGGCTTCACCGAAGTGCGCGCGCCGATCGCGGGCCGGGTCGGCCGTGCGGTCGCGACCGTCGGCAACCTCGCGCGGGCGGACGACACGTTGCTGACGACCGTCGTGTCGCAGGACCCGGTCTACGTGTATTTCGATTGCGACGAGCAGAGCTACCTGCGCTACAACGCGCGGCGCACCGATCCGACGCATCGCGCGATCGGCGCCGATCCGGTGCGCGTCGGCCTCGCGAATGAGACGGGCTTCCCGCATGCGGGCACCGTCGATTTCCTCGACAACAGGCTCGATCCGCAAACCGGCACGATCCGCGCCCGCGTGCGGCTGCCGAATGCGGACCATACGTTCACGCCGGGCCTCTATGCGCGCGTGCAGCTCGTCAGCGGCCGCGACCAGGACGCTTTGCTGGTCGACGACAAGGCCGTGCTGACCGACCAGGACCGCAAGTACGTATACGTGATCGGCCCGGGCGACAAGGCGCTGCGCCGCGACGTGACGATCGGCCGCGAACTCGACGGCGAGCGGATCGTCGAGAAGGGGTTGCAGTCGGGCGACCGCGTGGTGGTCGACGGCGTGCAGCGCATCTACTATCCGGGCGCGCAGGTGAAGCCGAAGGCGGTGCCCGCACGCGCCGCGGCGGACCCCGGCGCCGGCACGCAGGCCGTGGCCGACGCCGGCGCGCCTGCCGCGCACTGACGGGAGCGAGACGATGGATTTCTCCCGCTTCTTCATCGACCGGCCGATCTTCGCGGTCGTGCTGTCGATCGTCATCTTCGCGCTCGGCCTGATCTCGATTCCGATGCTGCCGGCCGGCGAATATCCGGAAGTCGTGCCGCCGAGCGTCGTCGTGCGCGCGACGTACCCGGGCGCGAACCCGAAGGAAATCGCCGAGTCGGTGGCCGAACCGCTGGAAGAGGCGATCAACGGCGTCGAAGGCATCATGTACATGAAGTCGGTCGCCGGGTCGGACGGCAGCCTGCAGGTCGTCGTCACGTTCCTGCAGGGCGTCGATCCCGACACGGCCGCCGTGCGCGTGCAGAACCGCGTGAGCCAGGCGCTGTCCCGCCTGCCCGACGAGGTGCGCCAGTACGGCGTGACCACGCAGAAGCAGTCGCCCACGCCGCTGATGTACGTGAGCCTCTATTCGCCGGACAACAGCCGCGATTCGCTGTACCTGCGCAACTACCTGACGCTGCACGTGAAGGACGAACTGTCGCGGCTCACCGGCATCGGCGACGTCGGCGTGTACGGCTCCGGCGACTACGCGATGCGGCTGTGGCTCGACCCGAACCGGCTCGCGTCGCGCGGGCTGACCGCGAGCGACGTGATCGCGGCCGTGCGCGAGCAGAACGTGCAGGTGTCGGCCGGCCAGCTCGGCGCGGAACCGTCGCCGAAGAAAAACGACTTCCTCGTGTCGATCAACGTGCGCGGCCGTCTGCGCACGGTGCAGGAATTCAGCGACATCGTGCTGCGCAACGGCGACGACGGCCAGGTCGTGAAGCTGTCCGACGTCGCGCGCATCGAGCTCGGCGCGGGCGATTACACGCTGCGCTCGTATTTCAACGACAGGCATTCGGCCGTGGTCGGCATCTTCCTGTCGCCGGGTGCGAACGCGCTCGACGTCGCGAAGGCCGTGTACGCAAAGCTCGACGAATTGTCGAAGCGCTTCCCGCCCGGCGTCGCGTATCGGCCGGTGTGGGACCCGACGGTGTTCGTGCGCGAATCGATCCGCGCGGTGCAGCACACGCTGATCGAGGCCGTGGTGCTGGTCGTGCTCGTCGTGATCCTGTTTCTGCAGACGTGGCGCGCGTCGATCATTCCGCTCGTCGCGGTGCCGGTGTCGGTGGTCGGCACGTTCGCGTGGCTCTATCTGCTTGGCTATTCGATCAACACGCTGACGCTGTTCGGGCTCGTGCTCGCGATCGGGATCGTCGTCGACGATGCGATCGTCGTGGTCGAAAACGTCGAGCGCAACATCGCACAGGGGTTGAGCCCGCGCGATGCCGCCCACCAGGCGATGCGCGAGGTGTCGGGGCCGATCGTCGCGATCGCGCTCGTGCTGTGCGCGGTGTTCGTGCCGATGGCGTTCATGTCGGGCGTCACGGGCCAGTTCTACAAGCAGTTCGCGGTGACGATCGCGATCTCGACGGTGATCTCCGCGATCAATTCGCTGACGCTGTCGCCCGCGCTCGCCGCGAAGCTGCTGCGCCCGCACGGCGCGCCGAAGGATGCGTTGACGCGCGCGCTCGACCGCGCATTCGGCTGGCTGTTCCATCCGTTCAACCGATTCTTCGAGCGCAGTTCCGATCGCTACCACGGCGTCGTCGGGCGCACGCTGAAGCGGCGCGGCGTGGTGTTCGCGGTCTATGCGGCGCTGCTCGCGGCGACCGCGCTGCTGTTCAACGCGGTGCCGGGCGGCTTCATCCCGGTGCAGGACAAGCTGTACCTGTTCGCGGGCGCGAAGCTGCCGGAAGGCGCGTCGCTCGCGCGCACCAGCGCGGTGACCGAGCAGATGACGAAGATCGCGCTCGGCACCGACGGCGTCGAAATGGTGCCGGCGTTCGCCGGGCTGAATGCGCTGCAGGGCGTGAACACGCCGAACATCACGAACTCGTACGTGATCCTGAAGCCGTTCGACCAGCGTCACCGCAGCGCCGCGCAGATCAACGCGGACCTGAACGCGCGCTTCGCGGGGATCGACGGAGGTATCACGTATGCGCTGATGCCGCCGCCGATCCAGGGTCTCGGCAACGGCTCCGGCTACTCGCTGTACCTGGAGGATCGCGGCGGGCTCGGCTACGGCGAATTGCAGAAGGCGCTCACGGCGTTCCAGGCCGCGGTCGCGAAGACGCCGGGGATGAGCTATCCCGTCAGCTCGTACCAGGCGAACATCCCGCAGCTCGAGGTGAAGGTCGACCGGCTGAAGGCGAAGGCGCAGGGCGTCGCGCTGACCGATCTGTTCAATACGTTGCAGGTGTATCTCGGCTCGATGTACGTGAACGACTTCAACGTGTTCGGCCGCGTGTATCGCGTGATGGCGCAGGCGGATGCCGGCCACCGGCAGACGGCCGCCGACATCGCGAACCTGCGCACGCGCAACGCGAAGGGCGAGATGGTGCCGATCGGCTCGATGGTGACGGTCGGGCCCGCGTACGGCCCCGATCCGGTCGTGCGCTACAACGGCTACCCGGCCGCCGACCTGATCGGCGACGCCGATCCGAAGACGATGTCGTCGTCGCAGGCGATCGCGAAGCTGCAGCAGATCGCGAAGGACGTGCTGCCGCCCGGCATCACGCTCGAATGGACCGATCTCAGCTACCAGCAGGTCACGCAGAGCAACGCGGCGATCGTCGTGTTCCCGCTCGCGGTGATGCTGGTGTTCCTGGTGCTCGCGTCGCTGTACGAGAGCTGGACGCTGCCGCTCGCGGTGATCCTGATCGTGCCTGTGTGCATGTGCGCGGCGCTGTTCGGCGTGTGGCTGTCCGGCGGCGACAACAACGTGTTCGTGCAGGTCGGTCTCGTCGTGCTGATGGGGCTCGCATGCAAGAACGCGATCCTGATCGTCGAATTCGCGCGGGAGCTCGAGATCCAGGGCAAGGGCGTGGTCGAAGCGGCGCTCGAAGCGTGCAAGCTGCGGCTGCGTCCGATCGTGATGACGTCGGTCGCGTTCATCGCGGGCTCGGTGCCGCTGCTGATCGGCAGCGGCGCGGGCAGCGAGGTGCGGGCGGCCACCGGCGTCACCGTGTTCGCGGGGATGC
>NZ_JACFYV010000172.1:0-15017 GCF_016759955.1 Burkholderia sp. KCJ3K979 | reverse complement strand
CGTCATCGGCGCGCCGTGTGGCGGCCGACCGATGCGGAGCCGCCGACCGGCGCGCCGATGACGCTGCGCGACGGGCTGGCGCTGTCGCGCAACCGCATCACCGCGCAGGTCATGCAGCGGGAAGGCGCGGCGAAGGTCGCGCAGCTTGCCCGCGCGATGGGCGTGCGCGACAGCCCGCTCGACGCGGTGCCGTCGCTCGCGCTCGGCACGAGCCCGGTCACGCTGAAAGAGATGGTGTCCGCGTACGGCACGATCGCGAATCGCGGCGTGTACGTCGCACCGCAGATGATCACGCGCATCGAGGATCGCGACGGCAAGGTGCTCGCCGCATTCGGCAGCGCGCCGCCGGAACGCGCGCTGTCGGCGCCCGCCGCACTGACGCTCGTCGACGCGATGCGCGGCGTCGTCGATTACGGGACCGGCGCGGACATCCGCTCGCGCTACGGGATTCGCATCGACGTCGCGGGCAAGACCGGCACGACGCAGGACAACACCGACGGCTGGTTCATCCTGATGCATCCGCAACTGGTGGCCGGCGCGTGGGTCGGCTTCGACGACGGCAGCGTGACGCTGCGCAGCGACTACTGGGGCGCGGGCGCGCACAGTGCGCTGCCGATCGTCGGGTCGTTCTACGATGCGGCGCTGCGCGCGCGGGCAATCGATCCGCATGTGCAGTTCTCGCCCGATTTCCGGCCACGCAGCGCGCCGGCGCCGAAGCGGCGCGCGCCGCAGCATTCAGGCCTGTTCGACTGGCTGCGCTTCTTCCGATGATCGTGCCGGCGGCGGGCTGAGCCAGGAAACGCGTTCAGCCCGCCGCGAGCGTTGCGGCGAGCGCATCGAACTCCGGCGCCCATGCCGCACGCCACGCGGCTTTCGTCGCGTCGTCGACCCACGCGCCGTCGATCCCGTTCAGCATGAACTGCTTCAGGTCGGCCACGGTGAAGCCGAAATGGCTGAACATCAACTCCCACGCTTCCGACGGGTTCACCTTGTGCAGCGTCGGATCGTCGGTGTTCGGATGGATCTTCAACCCGAGCCCCGGCATCTTGCGCATCGGATGCAGTTCGGCCCATTGCTCCGGCGGCAGCGTGCGCAGGTAGTACGAATTCGTCGGCACGACGGTGAAGACGATGCCGCGCTCCGCATAGCGCGCGCACAGCTCGGGGTTGTCGACGATCGTATAGCCGTGATCGACGCGGTCGACCTGCAACAGATCGACGGCCGTCTCGACGTTGCGCCACGGCATTCCGAACTCGCCTGCATGCGCGGTCGTGCGAAAGCCGGCCGCACGCGCGTTGCGGTACGCCTTCCAGAACAGTTCCGGCGGCCGGTCGTTCTCGCGATAGTCGATGCCGAGCCCCGCGACTTCGTCCGCGCGATTCGCCTTCATCCATTCGACGATCGCAACCGCTTCGTCGGGGTCCTGCTCGCGGTCGATGCTCGGAATCAGGCGCGCGCCGACCCCGAAATCGCGAGCGGCGTCGCGAATCGCCGTCACGATCGCGGCCTGCGCGTCCGGATACGCGATGCCCGATACGCGCACCGTTCCCGTCGGATTCCAGAAGAATTCCGCATGCCGCACGTTGTGCGCGGCCGCGTCTTCCAGATACTCGTATGCGATCCGCCGCAGGTCGTCGGGTTGCGTCAGCAGATATTTATCGAGCGCGCGCAGCACGTGCAGCACGCCGACCGGTTTCTCGCCGCGCGCGTAGAACCCGTCGATCTCCGCGCGCTCGATCGGCGCACCGCTGCGTTCGGCGAGCGCGACAAACGTGTCGTGCCGCACCGCGCCGAGCAGGTGGCAATGCAGTTCGACCTTCGGCAGCGCGCGGAAGAAGGCTCGATGCGCGGGCGTGATCTCGATGCCCGTGCGCGCGGCCGGGACATTGCCTGGTGTTCCCTTCATGTCAGTCTCTTTTTCCGTAGTGCGATGCGTCGCGCAAGCCGTCTCTCAGTGCGGCTTCACGACGGTCCAGAAGTAATAGCCGAGCGGAATCGCGAGCACGACGAGCCCCCACGACACGTCGCGCCAGCGGCCGGCCAGCAGCTTGACGAGCACGTAGCACAGCAGCCCGCCCGCGATGCCGGTGCCGAAGCTGTTCGACATCAGCGTGAGCAGCACCATCGACATCACGGGCAGCGCATCGGTGAAGTCGTCGAAATGCGTATGGCGGATCGTCGCGAACATCGACAGTCCGATCAGGATCAGCGCCGGCGCGGTGGCCTCCTTCGGAATCGCGAGCGCGACCGGCACGAACAGCAGCATCGCGGCGAACAGCACGGCCGCGGCCAGCGACGACAGCCCGCTGCGGCCGCCCGCCTCGACGCCGGCCGCCGATTCGATCAGCGCGGTCAGCGCCGGAATGCCGAACACCGGCCCGAGCGTCGCGGCGAGCGAATCGACGAGGAACGGCCGGTTGATGTTCGGCAGGTTGCCCCGTTCGTCGAGCAGGTTCGCCTTCGCGCCGACCGCGAGCGCGGTGCCGAGCGTCGAGAAGAATTCCGCCGCGAAGAACGCGAACAGGTACGGCGCGGCGGCCAGGCTCAACGCGCTGCCGATATCGAGCTTGAACGCGATCGGCGCGATGCTGTGCGGCAGCGACGTGAACGACGCAGGCAGGTGCGTGACGCCGAGCGGCACGCCGGCCGCGGCCGCGACTAGGATCGCGATCAGGATCGCGCCGGGCACCTTGCGCGCCTGCAGCACGATCGCGACCGCGAGACCGATCAGCGCGACCAGCGCGCCCGGCCGCGAGAAGTCGCCGAGCGCGAACGCGTTGGTCTTCGCGTTCGCGACGACCATCCCCGCATTGCGCAGCCCGAGCATCGTGACGAACAGCCCGATCGACGCACCGAGCCCGAGCTTGATCTGCACCGGAATCAGCCGCACCACGACGCCGCGCGCGCCGAGGATCGTCAGCAGGAAGAACAGCACGCCCGACACGCACGCGATGCCGAGGCCCGTCTGCCAGCCGACGTGCTCGGTCGTCGCGAGCGTCACGCCGATGATCACCGAGCCGCCGATACCGGGGCCGACGAGGAACGGCAGGTTCGCGTAGAGCCCCATCAGCGTGGTGAACAGCACGAACACGACGATCGTCGCGGTCGTCGCCGCGCCGCGCTCCATGCCGCCCGTCGCGAGCAGCGACGGGATCACGACGAGCAGGTACGCGGCCGCGAGAAACGACGTGACGCCCGCGATCGTCTCGGTGCGCACGCTCGTGCCGCGCGCGGCGAGCGCGAAGCGTCGTTCGAGCCAGTTGGCCGGCGTGCGCGCCGGCATCGTGTCAGTCGCTGACATGGTGGTTCTCCCGTGATTCCGAATATTGTCCTGTGTCGGTTCGTGCAGCGCGGTCTTATACTGCCGCGTACCGCATCCCGACCGCTATTACCCGATGTCCGACCGCTCGTCGCTGCTCCCCGCGCTCACGCTGCGGCAGGTCCAGCACTTCGTCGTCCTTGCGCATGCGCGCAGCTTCACGCAGGCCGCGCAGGCGCTGTCGCTCACGCAGCCCGCGCTCACCGCGTCGATCCGCCAGATCGAATTCCTGCTCGGCGGCCGCCTGTTCGCCCGCAGCGCGCACCGGCTCACGCTCACCACCGCCGGCGAAGCCGTGCTGCCGCTCGCCGAACGCCTGCTCAACCAGGCGCGCGGCACCTTCGACGACATGACGCGGCTCATCGGCGAACGCATCCAGACCGTGCGCATCGCGTTCATCCCGTCGGTCACGGGCCGCCTGCTGCCCGCGCTCAACGCACTGCGCGGCACCCATCCGACGCTGCGCTTCACGCTCACCGATCTGCCGAACAGCGCGCTCGTCGAAGCGGTGCGCGACGGCGTCGCGGATCTCGGCATCGGCGTGCGCGAACCCGACGGCGACGACGGCACGCTGCGTTACCAGCAGCTGTTCGAGGACGAGATCGTGATCGTCGTGCGGCACGACGATCCGCTCGCCCGCGCGAAGAGCGTCACGTGGGCGAAGCTGGTCGATCGCGAACTCGCGGTATTCGTGCGCGGCAGCGTCAGCGAATCGCTGCATCGCACCGGCGGCGCCGAAAAGCTGCGCCTGAACGTCACGTACCGGATGGAATACACCGAGCCGCTGTACGCGCTCGCGCGCAACGGACTCGCGACCGCCGTGCTGCCGAGTCTCTACACGATGCATCTGCACGATCCCGAACTCGTCGCGCTGCGCGTCGACAAACCGCGCGTCACGCGTGCGATCTCGCTGATCTCGCTCGCCACCGACGATCGCGGCCCGCACGTGCGCGCGTGCCGCGAATGGATTGCGAAGCAGATCTGATTACGTTCGCGGTCCGCCGGGTGGCTGTCCATGTTCAGGGCAGCTTCGCAATCCGTTCGACGAGTGCTGCGTAGAACCGGTCCGCATCGACCTCGTTGATCCATGTCGCATTCGCCGCACGGCCGCTGCGCCCGTTCCAGTCGACGACGGTCTCGCCAAGCGTCCACTGCCCGGTCGTCTCGACCACCACGTTCACCTTGCGGCCGCCGAACAGCGTCGGATCGACGAGATAGCCGACGGCCGTCGGGTCGTACATCGGCGCGTCTTCAACGCCGCGCCGCTTCTTGTTGTAGGCGAGCTCGGCCTCCATGATGTCCGCGACGATCGCGCCGCAGCGGTTGCCGAGCGCGCGAAACGGCGCGACGCGGGCCGGCGTGATCGGCGCCTTCACCGCGACGTCGCGCGGCAGCACGACGATCGGCACACCGCTGCCAAACACCACGTCGGCCGCCTGCGGATCGACGTAGATGTTGAACTCGGCGGCCGGCGTGATGTTGCCGCGCTCGAAGAACGCGCCGCCCATCAGCACGATCTCGCGCAGCGCGCCGCGAATCTGCGGCGCTTCGACCAGCGCGGTCGCGAGGTTCGTCAGCGGGCCGAGCGCGCACAGCGTCACGCTGTTCGGCGCCGCGCGGCTCAGCGTATCGACGAGGTACGACACCGCGTGAGCCGCGGCGAGCGGCGCGCGCGGCGCATGCAGTTCGACGCCTTCCAGCCCCGTCTTGCCGTGCACGTTCGCGGCCGTCACGAGGTCGCGCACGAGCGGGCGCGGGCAGCCCGCATACACCGGCAGCGCGTTCGTACGGCCGGCCCAGTCGCGGATGATCCGCGCATTGCGTTCGGTGAGATCGAGCGGCACGTTGCCGGCCACGGCCGTCAGCGCGCGCACGTCGAGCCGGTCCTGCGCGCCGAGCGCGAACAGGATCGCGATGGCGTCGTCCTGCCCCGGATCGGTATCGATGATCACCGTGCGGCGCGCGGCGTCGCCGCCAGCCGCGAATGCGCCCGTTTCGGGCAGCAGCGCGGTGCCGGCCAGCGCCGCGGAGAGTTTCAGGAAGGTGCGGCGGGATGCGATCGGATGGGTCATGGTCGGGGGCTCAGAACACGTGCCGCACGCCGAGCGTCGCCATCATCTGGCGCGTGCCGGTCGAACGCGCATACGCGAAGATCTGCGCATGATCCGCGTCGCCGGCCGCCTGCTGCGCGATCACCGTCAGCGCGACGTCGGTGCGTTTGGACAGGAAGTAATCGGCCTGCAGGTTCACCTGATGCCATTTCGGACGCTTGTCGATCACGTCGTACTTGCCGTTCGTGAACGCGTACGCGGCGCCGAGAAAGAGCTGCGGCGTCATCGTGTAGACGACGTTCACGCCCAGGTTCTGCAGGTGCAGGTGCGAATTGTCGAGGTAATCGTAGCGTACGTCCGTGAACATCGCCGCGAACTGCGCGCGGCCGATCGTGTAGAAGCCGCCCGTACCCGCGATCCGCTGCCGGCTCGCGTACGCCGCCGGCGACATCGCGCTCTTGCTGAAGATCAGCAGCGGCGACGCATAGTCGTTCGCGATCGCGCCGTCCTGGTTCGTCGCGCTGTACGGATGGTTGTACTGCGCATAGACCACGCTCCAGCGCAGCGGGCCCCGCTCATAGCCGAGCCCGAAGCTGTACGCGCTGTTGTTCGCGAAACCGGTCGTATTGCTGAGGCCGTACAGCGCGGTGAACTTCAGCCCGTAGTAGATGGGGCTCACGTACTTCACCGAGTTCTGCACGCGGATGTCGTTGTAGCCGTTGTCGTTGTCGCCGATGTTCACGCCGTTGCTCGCGATGATCACCGGCCCGATGTAGTCGTGGATCGCGTCGTACTGGCGGCCGAGCGTCAGCGCGCCGTAGGTGCGGTCGGCCAGGCCGACGTACGCCATGCGCCCGAACTCGCGGCCGTTCTGCGCGGCCGTGCCCGTCATCACGTTGAAGCCGTTCTCGAGCTGGAACACCGCGGACAGCCCCTGCCCGAGATCTTCCTTGCCCTTCAGCCCCCAGCGCGGGTTCTGGTTCGTGCCGGACAGCGCCTGCCACGCGTTCTTGCCGCCCTGGTTCGTCGCGAATCCGACACCGGCCGAGATGAGACCGTACAGCGTGATGCTGCTTTGCGCACCGGCATGGGTCGCGAAGGCGCCGAGCATCGCGAGCGGAGCGAGCTTGTAGAGAGTTTTCATGCGGGTCGTGTGGTCGGTGGTGGTCCAGGCGCGGCAGGGTTCCGCGAAACTGGACTCGACTATACGAACCCGGATCGGATAATAAAAGTTTGCTTTCCTTATATCTCAATAAAACGGATTTATTCTCATCTCTACACCGCCCGCGCCCGACGAACCGGCGCTCAGTCCGCCGTGTCGCCGCCCTTCGGCAGCTTCGACCACGCGCCGCGCCCCGGCAGCGGCGACCAGGCCGGGCGGGTCTTGCGGGCACTGTCGATCACGACCAGATAGCGACCCGCAATCGGCGTGATGTCGCGATCGCGACGCAGCACCCATAGCGACTTGCCGGCCTCGACGCGTGCCTGGTAGTCGTCGTCGAGCAACCCGTGCTGGTCGAGGAACGTGTTCAGCGACGCGGGAATCCGCACGCAGCCCTTCGAGTGCCGAACGCCGAGCAGCGCTTCGAGCCGGTCGGGATCGGTCGCATGCATCTGGAAACGCATCGGCGACACGCCGCCCTTGCCCCAGCCGCGCTCGCCGTCCACCCAGCCGAAATCGTAGATGCGCATGTCGCGGTGACCGTAGCCGCGAATGCCGTTCTCGTTCGTCGTGCCTTCCGCGCGGAAATCCATCGTGTCGGGCGAGTGATGGAACACGCCGAGCGGCGTCAGGAAATGGTCGTACTGGCCCGGCAGCCCGGTGCCGACCGGCGATGCGCCGATCATCAGCCACGCATTGGCCGGCGTCGCGCGAAAGTAGATGAACAGCGCCTGCACGTTCGGCGCGCGGTCGACCATCGCAACGTACTCGCCGGCGAGATCGCCGAGATCCGCATCGGCGAGCGCTTTCTGGAGGCGGTCGCCATACGCGCGCTGCTCGCTCGCGGGCACGTTCAGGCGCCGCGTGACTTCCTGTGTGAAGCGCTTGCGCATGTCGAGCGCGCGCGCCGTCGCGTTTTGCGCTTCCTCGGCCGACAGCGGCGGATGCCGGCGCGGCGGCGTGGGCGGAGGCGGCTCGGCTTCGCTCGCGGGCGGGCCGGATGCGGCCGATGCAGGTGCGGCAGCCGATGCCGCGGACGCCGAGGAAGCGGCCGACGCACCGGAGGCCGCGCTCGCGGAATCCGCGTGATTCGCGTGTGACGCCCCGGATGTCGGCGCTGCGGCCGATGCACCCGACACCGCATGCGCGGACGAAGCCGGATGCGTGCGAGAGGCCGCCGAAGCAGGCGACGCGACAGACGAGGATTGCACAGCAGACGACGGCGCGTCGGACGCGGCAAAGGCAGGCCGTTCGGCGACAACGGAAATCGACACCGCGGCAGCGAGCCCCACGTATGCGGCGATTGCGCGGTTGAGGCAACGCGGCTGCGCAAAGCGCCGCGCCAGGTGGGAAAGAATCATAGGTTCGAGGCCATCGGCCGATCCGGCCGCCGCATGGTGCTGCTGCGAGCGGCGCATCTTCCGCGCAAGCCATCGACACGTCCGGCGCATCGCATGCGCCAGGCGCCGACGCCTCTTCGCGGTGGAGCCGTTCGCTGATGCAACGCGGGCACTCCGATGGCGGCTAATGAGTCGTCAGGCCCCCTATTTTACTCGTCGATACGCGAATCGGCCGCGGCCGGAAGCACGCTTTTACGGGGAATTGCGCTTCGTCACGCTTTGTTTCAACTCGTTTCCGCTTGCGTGTTCGCTGCGTGGCAGGCTGCCGTGTTGCGCGGTTTCGTCACACGTCCGAAGGCACGCAGGTTTCATCCGGTTCGAGCGTGCCGACCTGTTTATGATCTGCATGACGAAGCATTTTTTGCGATCCGGCGCTCGGAAACCGGGGCCTCGCCCGCATCGCACGCATGCCGCACGAACCATGCGACACGCGTGCACGCCGCGCCGACTACTTCGAGATGGTTTCGAGCGCGATGCCCTTCGTGCGCGGCCCCATCCATCCGATTGCAGCCATCACGACCACCATCGCGCCCGCAATGAACGCGAACACGCCGAACGTGCCGAAGCCCCGCAGCACGGCCGCGATCACGAACGACGAGAAGATCGCGGAGAAGCGGCTCCACGAATAGACGAAGCCGACGGCCCGCGCGCGAATCGACGTCGGGAACAGCTCGGCCTGGTAGGCGTGGAAGCTGTACGACATGATGTTGCTCGCGAGCGTGAGGCCGATGCCGAGCACGATCAGGAACGCGCCCACCGTCGTCTGGCTGAACAGCAGCCCGCAGACGACGATCGCCGCCGCCATCGCGACGATCACCGACTTGCGCTCGAAGCGATCGGCGATCACGAGGCCGATCAGCGGGCCGATCGGCGCCGCGAGCGCGATCACACTCGAATACATCAGGCTCGACGTGATCGTGATGCCCTGCTTGATCAGCAGCGTCGGCACCCAGTTCGCGAAGCCGTAGAAGCCGACCGTCTGGAACACGTTGAAGATCGTCATCATGATCGTGCGGCTGCGATACGGCGGCACCCACATGTCCCGGAAGCTGCCGCTCGGCGGCACCGGTTCGGCCGGCGCGGGCGGCGGCAACGGCCGCCCGTATTCGGCTTCGACCTTCGCCTCGAGCGCGCGCATGATGCGGTCGGCTTCGTCGACCCGGCCCTGCTGCGCGAGCCAGCGCGGGCTTTCCGGCAGTTCACGGCGAATCCACCACACGAACAGCGCACCATGCGCGCCGATCAGCACGACCCAGCGCCAGCCGTCGAGGCCGAGCGGCGCGTGCGGCACCAGCAGGTAAGCGAGGAACGCGACCACCGGCACCGCGACGAACCCCACCGCCTGCTCGCACGCGAACGCGCGGCCGCGGATCTGCTTCGGTACGAGTTCGGAGATGTAGGTGCCGATCGTCACCATCTCGACGCCCAGCCCGAGACCGACGACGAAGCGCCAGAAGTTCAGCCCGGTCGCGGTGTCCTGGAACGCCATCACGACGTTCGCGGCCGTGTACCACAGCAGCGACCACGTGAAGATCGCGCGGCGGCCGAAGCGGTCCGCGAGGAAGCCGCACGCGATCGTGCCGATGAAAAGGCCGGAGAACAGCGCGGCGATGAAGCTCGCGACGCCCGTGGTGCCGAACAGGCCGTGCGTCGTCGCGGACAGGATGCCGCTTTTCACGAGGCCCGGCGCGACGTAGCCGCTGTAGAGCAGATCGTAGAGTTCGAAGAAGAAGCCGAGGCTCAGCAGCACGACGAGCTTCCAGACGCTGCGCGTCGGCGGCAGGCGGTCGAGACGGGCCGAGATGGAGCCCGGGTCGATGGAGGGGGATGGGGCTTGTGCCTGCGGAAGGCTGTCCGTTGAGGCCATCTTGGGCGCGTCTCCTGATCGTGTCGTGTTGTGTCGCGTTGTGCGTCGTTCTCCGGCGGACAGCAGAACCGCCGCCGTACGAATCGCTGCATTGTACCGGCATGCCCATTCGGCGCATGGGCAAGCCGGCATGACGGCCGTGCCGGGCGCCGAAGCCGTTCGACGCCCCGTTTTCCTCCGGACATTGTGTAAATTGCGTAACCGTATGTCGAATACGGGAAGCGCGTCGGCGCGGCGTTCCCCGGCCGTTGGCCTCCGCTCGGGCCCCGCGCAGACCGGCAAGGACAAGCCTCCCCCGCTGTTTCGCGCAGGCGCGCGCCGCCCGAATCGCGGCGAAGGAGGACACGCAATCGGTACAACCACGCGTTCCGCGCCCCGGTAACATGCTACCGGGCCAACTACCGGCTTCCGGCTGCCTTTCGGCAACCGGCATTGTCGGCAAAACGTAAGCATTCCATGTCCATACAACGACTTTCCACGTACGCTCGCCGGATCGCGCTGATCGCGCTGCTGCAGTTCGCGGCGATCGCGACCGCGTCGGCGTTTCCGGCGGCCGCTTCCGCGCCCGTCGCGAGCGGCGTCGGCGCCGCCGCGCCGGCCATTTCCCTGCCCGACGCCATCGCGCAGCTCAAGCAGATGCAGGCCGAGCTGGATCGCATCAAGCAGCAGACCTCGACCGCGTCCAACAGCAAGGAGCTGGACGCGCTCGACGACTCGGCGCAGGAACTGAGCACCGATGTCGCGAAACTGCAGAGCGACCTCACGCCGCAACGTGCGCAGGTTCAGGCGCAGCTCGACGTGCTCGGGCCGGCGCCGGCCGAGGGCGCCGCGCCGGAAGCGCCAGCCGTCGCGAAGCAGCGCGCCGCGCTGGACGCGCGCAAGACCCAGATCGACGCCGCGCTGAAGCAGGCCGCCGACCAGAAGACGAGCCTCGCGAACCTGACCGAGCAGTTCGCGAAGCTGCACCGCAGCCTCCTGAAGAACCAGCTCGCGTTCCGTTCGGGCAGCATCTTCAGCGCGCAGTTCTGGTTGCCGCTGTTCCACCTGTCGCCAGACGATCGCCAGCGGCTCGAGGATTTCGACGACGAACTGTTCGACATGCTGCGCTCGTCGTGGGTGCCGGGGCAGCGTGCGATCACCACCGTGCTGCTGATCGCAGCATTCGCCGCCTGGCTCGGCGGCCGCCGGCTCATCGAGCGCGGGCTCGCGTGGATCGCGCTGAACCGCCTGCCGCCCACCCGCTTGCGCCGCAGTGCGCTGGCGCTGTCGACCGCCCTGTCGACCTTCCTCGCGACGGCCATCGCGATCCAGATCCTCTATCTCGCCGTTGCACGCCACTACGAGCTCACGCCGTCGCTGACCGACCTGTGGGACCAGTTCGCAAAGCTCGCCGCGACCTGCGCACTGATCGCCGGGCTCGGCCGCGCCCTGCTCTGCACGAAGCATCCGTCGTGGCGCCTGCCCGCGCTCGCCGATCCCGTCGCGCTCGCGATGAAGCCGTTCCCCAGCATCCTGGCCGGGCTGCTGCTGGTATCCGGCACGCTCGAATCGATCAACCGGATCGTCGACACCAGCCTGTCGGTCACGCTGTTCGGTCGCGGCATCGTGTCGCTCGTCGTCGCGCTGACGGTCGGCGCGTCGCTGCTGCGCGCGAACCGTGCGCGCAGCGCCCTCGCGGCCGCAGGCGAGGCACCGGAGCAGCGCTCGACGCTCGCCGGGCTGATCCATGCCGGCGTCACGCTCGCGATCGTCGCGTCGTTGATTGCACTCCTGATCGGTTACATCACGGTCGCGCGCTTCATCACGTACGAGCTCGTGTGGTTCGAGATCGTGCTGTGCGCCACCTACATCCTGATCCAGTTGACGCGCGACGCGAGCGAAAGCCTGTTCTCGTCGAGCCTGTCGACGGGCCAGCAGATCAAGCACCTGTTCGCGCTCGAAGACCGCCACCTGGATCAGGCGCGCACGGTCCTGTCCGGCTTCGGCACGAGCCTGCTGATGCTGATAGCGGCGATCGCGCTGGTGACCGGCGGTTTCGGCACGACGCCGGGCGACCTGCTCGACAGCGCGGTCGCGATGATCGGCAGCCAGCGACTGCAGAGCCTGAACATCATGCCCGACCGGATCTTGAACGCCGTGATCGGCTTCGCGATCGGGTTCTACCTGCTGCGCTCGCTGCGCCGCTGGCTCGACGGCGAATTCATGCCCGCGCTCGGCATGGATACGGGCATGCGCGTGTCGCTGATCACGCTGTTCACCAACGTCGGCTACGTGCTGCTCGTGCTGATGACGCTCGGGCTGCTGGGCGTCAGGTGGAACAATCTCGCGTGGATCGTCAGCGCGCTGTCGGTGGGTATCGGCTTCGGCCTGCAGGAAATCGTGAAGAACTTCGTGTCGGGGCTGATCCTGCTGACCGAGCGGCCGGTGAAGGTAGGCGACATGGTCAGCATCGCGGGCGTCGAAGGCGACATCCGCCGCATCAACGTGCGCGCGACCGAAATTCAGCTGAGCGACCGTTCGACCGTGATCGTGCCGAATTCGCAATTGATCTCGCAGAACGTGCGCAACGTGACGATGGGCAACAGCACGCAGGGCGTCGCGACGCTGGTGCTGACGTTCCCGCTGAACACCGATCCGGAGCAGGTGCGCGACCTGCTGCTCGATGCGTATCGCGAGCACCCGGCGATTCTCGACAAGCCGGCGCCGTCGGTGACGTTCAGCCAGCTCGCGCCGGACGGGATCACGCTGAGCGTGACGGGTTACGTGTCGAGCCCGCGGATCGCGAGTTCGACGAAGAGCGATCTGCTGTTCCAGATCCTCAAGCAGTTGCGCGCGGCGGGGATCACGCTGTCGAGCCCGCAGATGCTGGTCGTGCAGAACATGCCGGCGAACGAGGGTCCTACGCCGCACGAATCGTAAGCGAGCCATCGAGCGGGTACGCCCGCGATCGATCGGCGCGCCGCGCGCCCCGCAGTAAACGACAAGGGCCGGTTACCGCTTTCGCGGCAACCGGCCCTTGTCATTCGACCGTCGAAGCGCCCTGGCCGGGCGCCTGCCCTTACACGTCGAACTTCACCCCCTGCGCCAGCGGCAACTGCCGGCTGTAGTTGATCGTATTCGTCGCACGGCGCATATACGCCTTCCACGCATCCGAACCCGACTCGCGGCCGCCGCCCGTTTCCTTCTCGCCGCCGAACGCGCCGCCGATTTCCGCGCCGCTCGTGCCGATGTTCACGTTGACGATCCCGCAATCGCTGCCGGCCGCCGACATGAACTGCTCGGCCTCGCGCATGTCGTTCGTGAAGATCGCCGACGACAGGCCTTGCGGCACCGCGTTGTGCACGTCGATCGCGTCGTCGAAGTTGTCGTAGACCATCACGTACAGGATCGGTGCGAACGTCTCGCGCTCGACCACCGCCGATTGCTTCGGCATCCGCACGATGGCCGGACGCACGTAGTACGCATCCGCGTGACCGACGTCGACGCGCTCGCCGCCCTTCACTTCACCGCCCTGCTCGCGCGCATCGGCCAGCGCCTTCTGCATCGCGTCGAACGACGCACGATCGACCAGCGGGCCGACCAGCGTGCCTTCCTCGAGCGGGTTGCCGACCTTCACCGACGCGTAGGCCTTCTCGATGCGCGGCAGCAGTTGCTCGACGAGGCTGCGATGCACGATCAGGCGGCGCAGCGTCGTGCAGCGCTGGCCGGCCGTGCCGACCGCCGCGAACGTGACCGCGCGCACGACGAGGTCGAGATCCGCGCTCGGCGCGACGATCATCCCGTTGTTGCCGCCGAGTTCGAGGATGCCGCGTGCCAGGCGCTGGCTCAGCACCTTCGCGACTTCCTGGCCCATCCGCACGCTGCCCGTCGCGCTGACGACCGGCACCTTCTTCGACGCCGTCAGCACCTCGCCGACGTCGCGCATGCCGAGCACCAGCTGGCTCAGTTCCGCCGGCGCGACGCCCGGATGCGTCTTGTCGAACTCGCGGAGCGCCTTCTGGAGCAGCACGTGGCACGCGATCGCGGTGAGCGGCGTCTTCTCGGACGGCTTCCACACGACCGAATCGCCGCACACGAACGCAAGCGCCGCATTCCACGCCCACACCGCGACCGGGAAGTTGAACGCCGAAATCACGCCGCACACGCCGATCGGATGCCACGTTTCCATCATCCGGTGGCCCGGGCGCTCGGACGCGATCGTGAGGCCGTAAAGCTGACGCGACAGGCCGACCGCGAAATCGCAGATGTCGATCATTTCCTGCACTTCGCCGAGGCCTTCCGACGTGATCTTGCCGGCTTCGAGCGTGACGAGGCGGCCGAGCTCGGCCTTGTGCTCGCGCAGCACGTTGCCGAACACGCGCACGAGTTCGCCGCGCACCGGCGCCGGCACCGTGCGCCACTTGAGGAATGCGTCGTGCGCGGCGTCGATCTTGCGCTCGGCGTCGGCGGGCGTGTCGACGGCCAGCGTCGCGAGCGTCGCGCCGTCCAGCGGCGAACGCGCGGTCAGCGCATTGCCTTTCCACTGGGCGAGATCGATGTCGAGCGCGGCAAGAATGTCGTTGAATTGCATCACTTCCTCTTCAGGGACAGATTGATCGGTGCGGCGGCAGCGCCGCCGGCGTGATTCGATTGGAGCGCGTTCGAGCGCGTCGTGCAAGCGGACGCGCCGCGCGGCGGGCCGGTGCGCCATCCGGCGCATTGCGCTGCGCCGCTGCCGCCGGAAAGCCCGGCCGGACGGCGCGCCCCAGCCTCGCGAGGCACGATCCATGAAACACATTGTCGATGGCCACAAGTCGGGCCGCTATTGATATTAACTCACGACTTCATTCCCAAAACGCAACAACTCGACCGGCCGGACCAACGCGTTTCCGGATCGATTCGGGACGTTTCCAAAGCCTGCGGCCGGGCACCCGGACACATCGCGGCACGACACAAGTTGATGACCATCCCGCATCACCCTGTTCGGAAATATCGTTTGCCGCCCGTGCGCCGCGCACACACAATCGGTGCGACGTCGAGGTGCAACGCACCCGGCGCGCCGCCGGCCGCCAACGGCAGCCGGACGACCGACGAAGGCGACACGCACCACGGCCCGGCTCAGCGGGCCGGTTTCGCACCGCATCACCGCTACCCGCCGCGGGCGGCAACGCGTCGCGCTTCGTCACCGAAAAACAATCCCGGAGACAGCGCCCAGCGCCCGCCATGCATTCAGATGCCC
>NZ_JACFYV010000171.1:0-15189 GCF_016759955.1 Burkholderia sp. KCJ3K979 | reverse complement strand
CGATACGGATGCCGTCAACGTCCAGCAACTGAAGAACGTGAACAGTACGCTGAGCACGGGCATCGGCAATGTCGATGCACGCGTGACGTCGGTCGGCAATTCGCTGTCGACCACGATCTCGAACGTCGACCAGCGCGTGACCAGCGTCGGCAACAGCTTGAGCACGAGCATCGTGACGGCCACCCGGAACGTCGTCAAATACACCGACGACTCGCATGCGGCGATCGCGCTCGACGGCGCCGCCGGCACGACGATCGGCGGCGTGGCAGCCGGCGTGGCCGATACCGACGCGGTCAACGTCGGCCAGTTGAAGGGCAGCCTCACGCCGCTGCAAACGTCCATTTCGACGGCGGCTTCGAACATCACGAACCTGCAGAACAGCGTGACCGGCATCAGCGGCTCGCTGAGCACGGCGGCATCGAACATCTCCGGCCTGCAGGCGGCCGATACGCGCAACGTCAAGTACGACGGCGCGAGCGGCTTCGACTCGGTGACGTTCGCCGGCCCCAACGGCACGACGCTGCACAACGTCGCGGACGGCAAGGACACGCACGACGCCGTGAACGTCGGCCAGTTGAACGGCGGTCTTGCATCGCTCAGCACGAGCGTGACGAACAACCTCAGCACGACGCTCGGCAACCTGAGCACGTCGATCACCAGCCAGATCGGCAACGCGACGAAGAACGCGGTGCAGTACGACGACGATGCGCATGGCGGCGTCACGCTCGGCGGCAAGGGCGCAACGGCGCCGGTCGGCCTGCACAACGTCGCGGATGGCGTGGCGGCGGGCGATGCCGTGAACGTCGGCCAGCTCGGCAAGGCGACCGACACGCTCAACCAGTCGATCACGGCCGTCGGCAACCAGGTGACGACGAATACCGGCAACATCGCGGCACTCCAGCAGGATGCGCTGCAATGGAACCCGGGCCTCGGCGCGTACGATGCAAGCCACGGCGGCCATGGCCCGCAGCTGATCAGCAACGTCGCGGCCGGCAAGAGCGGCACCGACGCGGTCAACGTCGATCAACTGAACGCGGCGATTCACGACGGTACGAGCCAGCTCGACGCGCTCGCCGTGAAATATGACGATGCAAGCAAGCAGCAGGTATCGCTCGGTGCAGGCAACGGCGGCAATCCGGTGCGCGTGACCAACGTCGCGGCAGGCAACGTCGCGGCCGGCAGTACCGACGCGGTGAACGGCGCGCAACTGCGGCGCGCGACCGACGGCACCGCGGCCGCGCTCGGCGGCGGCGCGACGGCGAACCCGGACGGCTCGATCGGCGCACCGAACTACAAGATCGGCGGCAGTGCGTTCAACAACGTCGGCGACGCGCTGACGAACCTCGACGGCCGGGTCGGCAGCAACACGACGACGCTCGCGAATCACGAAACGCGCATCGACAATGCCGAAACGAATATCGCGGGCAACACGGCGGCGATCGCCGGGCTGCAACAGGATGCACTGCAATTCGACCCGACGCTCGGCGCGTTCAACGCCGCGCGCGGCGGTGCACCGACGAAGCTGACCAACGTGGCCGACGGCAACGTCGCCGCGGGCAGCACGGATGCGGTCAACGGCGGCCAGTTGTCGGGCGTGAAGACCGCACTCGAACAGCAGATCACCAACGTGTCGAACCAGGCCGGCGAAGCGGTGAAGAACGTCGTCAAGTACGACGTCGACGCGAGCGGCAGCCGGCTGAATTCGGTGTCGCTCGTCGGCGGCGACGCCACGTCGGCGGTCGTGCTGAAGAACGTCGCGGCCGGGACCAGCGATACCGACGCGGTGAACGTGAAGCAGTTGAAGGACGTGCAGTCGAACCTGAACCAGCTCGGCGCGCTCGCGGTGCAGTACGACGACAGCTCGAAGAGCACGATCACGCTCGGCGGCGCGGGCGGCACGCGCATCACCAACGTGCAGGCCGGCACGCTGAGCGCCACCAGCACCGATGCGGTGAACGGTTCGCAGCTCTACGCGACCAACCAGCAGGTGTCGAAGAACACGACCGACATTTCCAGCCTGCAAGGCAGCGTGACCAACATCGCGAACGGCAAGGCCGGCCTCGTGCAGCAGCAGGACCCGAACGGCGCGATCACGGTCGGCAAGGATTCCGGCGGCACCAGCGTGAACTTCTCCGGCACGGCGGGCGACCGCGTGCTGACCGGCGTCGCGGCGGGCGTGAACGCGAACGACGCGGTCAACGTGGGCCAGTTCAACGCCGCGCTGCAGAACGTCGCGGCCAACGACAAGATCCGCGCGGCCGCGACCGATGCGAACACCACGTGGATCGCGCGTGCCGATGCGGGGGCGATCGGCTCGACGGCGACCGCGACCGGCAAGAATGCGGTGGCGGTCGGCCAGGGCTCCGTCGCCGATCGCGACAACTCGTTCTCGGTCGGCGCGAAGGGCAGCGAGCGCCAGATCACGAACGTCGCGGCCGGCACGGCGCCGACCGACGCGGTGAACGTGCAGCAGTTGAACGACAACCTCGCGACGGCATCGACGCAGGCGAAGGGGTATACCGACCAGCGCATCGGGCAGGTGTACAACTCGTTCAACGACCTGAAGAAGGACATGTACGGCGGTGTCGCGTCGGCGATGGCGGTGGCGGGCTTGCCGCAGCCGACCGGCGCGGGGCGCTCGATGGTGTCGGCGGCGACGTCGAACTATCACGGCCAGCAAGGCTTCGCGGCCGGCTACTCGTACGTGACGGAGAGCAACCGCTGGGTCGTCAAGGCATCGGTGACGGGCAACACGCGCTCGGACTTCGGCGCGGTGGTCGGCGCGGGTTATCAGTTCTGATGCAGCTCGCGTAGCGTTGAGCGATGCGCGGGTGCCGGGCAACGCATGTCATGCCCGGCACCCGCGGTCGAGCGGTGGCCCGGGGTTCGTTTGCGAATCCCGGGCCGTCATCGTTTGGCGCCTTCGTCCGAGCGGTCATCCCGCATCAACGGCGCCTGTCGCGAATGCGAGTGGCGCTGTCCGCCGCGATCGCCTTCATCGCTCGACTGCCGGCCCCGCAAGGGTTTCGCCCGCGTCCGGCGCAACGTCCAATGCGAGTTGTTGAATGCGAGCCCGCGCTCGTATTCTGAAGTCCTCGGGCGGCACGGCATGGGGCCTCCGCCCACCACCGCATCGGAGAGCACGACCATGACCGAAACGATACCCACGATGAAGCTCAACCACCTGAGCTTCCCCTCTGCCGACACGCTGGCGACGGCCCGATTCTTCGAGCGATACCTCGGCTTCACGATCGCGGGAAGCTGGGACAAATCCTGGATTCTCAAGCGCCCGGGCTTCGACGTCGTGATCGATCACGTCGGCGACGGCGTGCCCGCATGGCCGACCCATTTCCACGTCGGCTTCGAACTGCCGAGCCTCGATGCCGTGCACGCATTGTTCGCGCGCTTCAAGGAAGAGGGCGTTGCAATGGAGACGGACGTGTTCAACAACGGGCGCGGCTCGCGCTTCTTTTGCCGCGCGCCGGGCGGCGTGATGTTCGAACTGAACACGCGTGCGGATGCCGCGCCGGAATATCAGGGCACTTTCGACGATTGACGCGAGGTGGCCGTTGTCGTGCTGCGTTCAGTCGAAGCGGCCGGCGTGGGCCAGCATCTCGATGACGGCGCGGGTACGCGACGGCTTGGTGATTTCCATCCATTTCAGATGCGCGTATTTCGGGTCGTCGCGCAAGCCGGCGAACTTGACGCGGTTTTTCGTGAACGTCGTGTACGACCACAGCAGCACCGAGTCGCGCGAACCGAACGCCATCCGCAGCGATTCCCGGTTGCCGTGAGAGAGCCGGGTGCGCATCAGCCCGCGGCCGATCGTGCGCCGCAGCACACGGGAAAACACCGTCCATCGGCCGAAGTTGAGCCACACGACGTGCGTGGCCCTCGACCACAGCACGTCGCGCACCGCGCTGTAGTTTCCGTCGGCGACCCAGCGGTCGCCGGCCGTCGCCGCGAGCACCGCACGTTCGAACTGCGCGGGCGGCACGGCGGTCCAGCCGGGGCCCCAGTAGAGCCGATCGAGTTCGATGTATGGGCACGCCGCGGCGGTTGCCAGCGCGCTGGCGAAGGTGGATTTTCCCGATCCGCTCGTTCCGACGACGATGACGCGCATGAGTGTGACCACCGGCAAAAAGGTGAGGGCGCGTATTGTGCCCGAAGCGCATGGATGGGCTCGCATTCGTGGCGGGAAAAGGCGCACCGATCAATCGAGCGGCGGCACCGTACCCTCCCGCAACATCTTGACGAGCCTTGCGCGTCGCTTCTCGAGATCGGCGATCTGACGGTCGATCGCTTCGAGGCGTTCGCGCTGGACGTCGGTGATCTGATCGCACGAACGCGCACCTTCGATCAGCAGCATGCAGTCCGGAAAACCGCGAATGTCGTCGAGGGTGAAACCGGTCGCGATCATGCGCTGAATCTGCTTGACCTGCGTCACGGCCTTGTCGGGAAACAGGCGATAGCCGTTGTCCGCGCGCACCGACGCGAGCAGGCCGTGCTCGTCGTAGTGCCGGATCGAGCGCACGCTCGCGCCGGTGAGCTGCGCGAGTTTGCCGATGGTCAGCAGTGGCTGGGTAGGCGGATTTTTCATGAAGGGCAGGTTAGCACGATTCGCTTGACTCTCACATCAGTGTGAGGGTTGAGACTGAGCGTCCGTTCATGCCTGGAGGAAAGAACCCATGACTACCCGAGTACTGATCTGCTGGCTGATTGCCGTGATCTGGTGGGCGACGCCGTTCGCGTTGGCGTACGACGCGGCCGCCGCGCCGCTGACCTATACCGTGACGTCGACGGACGGCGTGAAGCTGGCCGTTCAGGAAAGCGGCGACCCCGACGGCGTGCCCGTCATCCTGATCCACGGCCTGCTCGGCAGTCGCCTGAACTGGGACGCGCAAATCCAGAGCCCCGAACTGCGCGGCTTCCGGATCATCACGTACGACCTGCGCGGCCACGGGCTGTCGGACAAGCCGTCCGGCGCGCAGCCGTATCGCGACGGAACCCGCTGGGGCGACGATCTCGCCGCGGTCATCGACGGTGCGCATGCGCGCAAACCCGTCGTGGTCGGCTGGTCGCTCGGCGGCGTGGTGATCTCGAACTACCTCGCCAGGTACGGCGATCGCGCGATCGCGGGCGCCGTGTATGCCGACGGCGTGGTCGAGCTTGCGCCGGGCCAGATCGTCGATCATCCGGACGTGTATCGGGACATGAACGCGCCGGATCTGAAAACCCATCTCGACGGCGAGCGCACGTTCGTCGGCCTGTGTTTCAACCGTCGGCCGGACGCCGCCACGTTCGAGCGCTTGCTCGCGAACGCCGCGATGGCGTCGTGGGACATGCAAAAGGCCATCCCGACGATGTCGGTATTCGCCGCCGCGGGGCTCGGCCACGCGCGCGTGCCGTTGCTCTTCATCTACGGCGGTCGCGATGCGCTGGTCGATACGCACGCGACGCTGGCCCGCGCGGCCGAGCTGAATCCGCGTATCGCCAGCAAGGTTTACGCGGAGTCCGGACACGCGCCGTTCATCGAGGAAGCCGAACGGTTCAATCGCGATCTGGCCGCGTTCGTCCGGTCGGCGTCCGCGCGATGAAGTGGCGCTGTCAGGCCGACGTGACGAGGATGCCTGCCGGGTCGCCCGCCGCGCGATCGTGAAAGCGCTGGAACGCATCGAGTAGCCGCGCGCGCTGCGCGGCCAGCGCCGGATCGCGCCGGTCGCGCGGCCGTGCGATGTCGACCTGGATTTCGTCGTCGACGCGGCCCGGGTTCGGCGCGAGCATCAGCACGCGATCGCCGAGATACAGCGCCTCGTCGAGATCGTGCGTGACGACGATCGCGGCCATCCGGTGCCGGTGGACGACGTCGAGCAGCAGCGTCTGCAGGCGCATCCGCGTGATCGCGTCGACCGCGCTGAACGGCTCGTCGAGCAGCAGCAAATCCGGCTCGCCGAACAGCCCGCGTGCGATCGCGGCGCGCTGCGCCATCCCGCCGGACAACGTGGCCGGCAGTTGCCGCGCGACGCCAGCCAGCCCGACCTCGTCGAGCAACCGCGCGACGCTGGGGTCGCGGCCGCCCCGCGCGCCGGACGCGAAGCCGACGTTGTCCGCGATCGACAGCCACGGCAGCAGCCGCGGCTCCTGAAAGATCACGCCGACGCGCGCGGACGGCCCGGCCAGCGCGCTGCCGTCGAGCGTCACGCTGCCGCGGAAATCCGGGTCGAGGCCGGCGACGACCCGCAGCAGCGTGCTCTTGCCGCAGCCGCTCGGGCCGACCACGCAGACGATCTCGCCGCGCGCGACCTGCAACGCGATGTCGGCCAGGATCGTGCGATCGCCATACAGCTTGCGGGCGATCCGCAGATCGAGCAGCGGCGGGGCGATGCCGACGCCCCGGCGGACGGAAGGGGAGGCGCTCATTTCCCGCCCTCGCGCGATGCGCCATCGAACGCGTCGCGCCAGCCGAGCCAGCGCGACTCGATGCGGCGCATCGCGCCGTCGGTCAGCTTGCCGAGCAACGCGAGCAGCAGGATCGCGCCGAACACGAGATCGGGGCGCCCGGTTTCGCGACCGTCGCTCAGCAGGAAGCCGAGGCCGCGCGTGGCCGCGATCAGCTCCGCGGCGACCATGAACATCCATGCGAGACTGAGGCCGGTGCGCAGGCCGGTGACGATTTGCGGCAGCGCGGCCGGCAGCAGGATTCGGCGGAACAGCGCGAGCGGGCCGAGCCGGTACACCGCGCCGAGCTCGACGAGCTTGCGGTCGACGTCGCGAATGCCGGCGACCACCGCGAGGTGAACTGGAAAGAACGCGCCGATCGCGATCAGCGTGATTTTCGGTGCTTCATCGATGCCGAGCCACAGCAGCAGCACCGGCACCCACGCAAGCGACGGAATCGCGTGCAGCGCCTGGAACGTTGGTTCGAACAGCGCGTCGATCCGGCGGCTCAGGCCCATCGCCGCGCCGACGACGAGCGCGAGCCCCGCGCCGGCCGCAAACCCGGCCGCGACGCGCAGCGTGCTCGCGCCGACGTGACGTGCGACCCGCGTGACGCCCATTCGTGCCAAGGTATCGAGAATCTCGCTCGGCGCCGGCACGAGATGATCGGGCAGCCAGCCGCGCCGCACCACGACCTCCAGCAGCACGAGCGCGGCGAACGGCAGCGCTAGGCCCGCGATGCGCCAGGCGCGCAGCGGGTCTCGCCGGGCCGCGCGAGGCGGCGATGCGGGTGGGTGCGACGCGAGCGCGTCGCCGCGCGCGGTGGTGTCCGTCATCGGCGGCACGCTCGGTCTCAGTGCGATGCGGCGACGATCGGGCGCGCGAACGACGGATCGATCAGCGTATCGACGATCTTCGCGGGATCGACGCCCGGTTTGGTCAACTGCTCAGCCGTCAGCACCGGCGCCGCGGCCTTCAGCGCCGCGCGCTGCGTGTCGCCCGGCACCGGGTTGCTGAAGTCGTTGCGCTGAAGCTGCAGCTTCGCGACCGGCAGCGACACCTTCGATTCGTCGGCAATGATCTGCGCGGTTTCGGCCGGATGCGCGACGATCCACTGGCGTGCGCGGTCGTAGACCTTCAGCACGCGCTCGACCGCCTGCGGATACTGGCTGGCGAACGCGTCGCGAACGTTCAGGAACCCGTACGTATTGAACGCGACGTTGCGGTACAGCAGGCGCGCGCCGTCGTCGAGCTGCGCGGCGGCCATGTGCGGATCGAGCCCGGCCCACGCATCGACCTGACCGTTCGCGAGCGCGGTGCGGCCGTCCGGATGCTGCAGGTTGACGATCTCGACGTCGTCGCGCGTCAGGCCAACGGTGTGCAGCGCGCGCAGCGTGAACAGGAACGGATCGGTGCCGCGCGTCGCGGCGATCTTCTTGCCCTTCAGGTCGGCGAGCGAACGGATCGGCGAATCCTTGCGTACCACGAGCGCGGTCCATTCGGGGCGCGAGAACACGTAGACGGTATGGATCGGGTTGCCGTTCGCGCGCGCGAGCACCGACGCGAGCCCCGCGGCCGAACCGAAATCGACCGCGCCGCTGTTCAGGTATTCGAGCGCGCGATTGCTGCCGAGGCTCAGCACCCAGCGAATCGCCGTACCGTCGGCCTTGAACGCGTCGTCGAGCCAGCCGAAGTGGCGGATCACGAGACTCTCGGGCGAGTAGTACGCATAGTCGACGCGGATTTCCGCGGGCGTCGCCGCCTGCGCTTGCATGGACATGAGGCCGGCAAGCACGGCAACGACGAGGGCCGCGGATTGCCACACGCGGGACCAGAACGGCTTCATCGGGGATTCTCCGGAAGAGCGGCAACGCGCCGCGAACAGGCAGGTGACCGGCTAATGTAACGAAGCGCAGGCGATCCGTTAACGAAGAAATCCACGTTTGAACATGCGTGCGGCTGCTAAGCGCGCGCCGTGCAACTTTATGACGCACGCCGATTAATTTATCGGTTTATATCGCTTGGGATTGCCGGATCGAGGGAACAGAATTTCCGCTGCCGGAACCTGGCGACAGCGGGGCCCCATGCGCTCGACGCCGCGACGGTCGCGAAGGCGCCTGCCCGGTTCCCCGGCTTCACGATCACCTTGCCGTGCATTCGGCATCAAACTAAGGAATCCGATGAGTTCGATCGATCTTGGCTCAGTCACGCCGGTTTCTTCCCCTATCCGCTCGGCCAGCGACGTCGCGCGCCTGATCAATACGGTGGACAGTTCGGTGAGCCACGCACGGATGATCGTGCTGCTGGCGCTCGGCGGCGTGTTTCTCGACGCGTACGACCTGACGACGCTGTCGTACGGCATCGACGACGTGGCGCGCGAATTCGGGCTGACGCCCGCGCTGACCGGGCTGGTCGGCTCGGCGATCATGATCGGCACGATCTTCGGCAGCCTGATCGGCGGCTGGCTGACCGACCGGATCGGCCGCTACCAGGTGTTCATGGCCGACATGCTGTTCTTCGTGGTCGCGGCGATCGCGGCCGGGCTCGCGCCGAACGTCTGGGTACTGATCGCCGCCCGCTTCGTGATGGGGCTCGGCGTCGGCATCGACCTGCCCGTCGCGATGGCGTTTCTCGCGGAATTCTCGAAGTTCAACGGCCGCGGCAACAAGGCGTCGCGGCTCGCCGCGTGGTGCCCGATGTGGTACGTCGCGTCGTCGGTGTGCTTCCTGCTGATCTTCGGGCTGTATTTCCTGCTGCCGGCCGAGCATGCGGGCTGGCTGTGGCGCGCATCGCTGATCTTCGGCGCGGTGCCGGCGCTCGTCATCATCCTGTTCCGCAACCGCTTCATGAACGAATCGCCGCTGTGGGCCGCGAATCAGGGCGACCTGGCCAACGCAGCGCGCATCCTGCGCGAGTCGTACGGCATTCACGCGCACGAAGCGGACGATGCGCGGCGCGAACCGAGCCCGCCACCGGTGCGGATTCGCGTGCTGTTCCAGCGTCCGTATCTGGGGCGCACGATCGTCGCCAGCGTGATGAACCTGTGCATCCCGTTCGAATACACGGCGATCGCGTTCTTCCTGCCGTCGATCCTGTCGCAATTCCTCGGCGCGGGCGTGTTCGAGACGATCGCGGCGTCGCTCGCATTGAACGTGCTGTTCGCGTTCACCGGCGGCTTGCTCGGCATGCGCCTCGCGTATCGCTATCCGTCACGGCATGTCGCGATCGCGGGGTTTGCGCTGCAAACGGTCGCGCTCGTCGCGCTCGCGCTGGCGGGGCATCCGCACGGCGCATTGGCCGTCGGCGTCGTGCTGCTGATGCTCGGCACCTGGCTGTTCGCCGAAGGTTTCGGGCCGGGCGCGCAGATGATGATCTATCCGACGCTGTCGTATCCGGCCACGATCCGCGGCACCGGCGTCGGCTTCGGGCGGTCGCTGTGCGGGATCGGCCAGGCGCTGGCGCTGTTCGTGCTGCCGATCCTGCAGGCGCGTCTCGGCACCGACATGTTCTGGGTCGTCGCGATCAGTGCGGTCACGCCGATCGTGTTTCTGCTGATCATTCGGTATGAGCCGACGGCGAACGACGTCGACGACGAAAGCGTGGCGTAACCGTCGACGCGAAGCGCTCGTTGTCCCCCGGCAAATACAAACGGCTTCGTCAGACTGCACGAAGCCGTTTGTACTGAAGCCGGCCGCCGCGTGAATGCGGACAGACCGGCTTCGACGTCGCCCGACGCTACGCGCTGACCGCTTCCCGCTCGGCCGCGCGCTTGACCTGTTCGATATCGCGAAACTGCGCGGCCGGATGCTCGTCCGGCAGCCGCGCCGATCCGCCGAAGAGTTTTTCGCGCAGCGTGCCTGGCGCATACGCGGTCGGATACACGCCGCGGCGCTGCAGCTCCGGCACGAGATGGCGCACGACGTCCTCGAAGGTTTCATGCGCGACCGCATACGCGAGATTGAAGCCGTCCACGTCGGTCGCGGCCACCCATTCCTGCAGGATGTCCGCGACGGTCGCCGCCGAGCCGACGAACACCGGGCCCATCCCGCCGATGCCGCCCCAGGCCGCCAATGCCTCGATCGTCCACGCGGTGTCGCCGCCCGACAGGTGCTCGACCGCCGATACGATCGCGTTCGTTTCGACGCGCCGGACGGGATCGGTCGGCGCGTACTGGCCGAAGTCGATGCCGGTCCAGCCGGACATGAAAACCAGCGAGCCGTCGTACGACACGTAGCGCCGATATTCGTCGAACTTCGCTTGCGCCTTCTCGTCGGTCTCGTCGACGATCACCGTCACGAGGTTGTAGATCAGCACCTTCGCCGGGTCGCGCCCGGCGGCCGCGGCCTGCGCACGCACGTCGGCCACATAGCGCGCGAGCTGGTCGCGGGTCGGCGCGGCGACGAACACGCATTCGGCGTGCTGCGCGGCGAACGCCTTGCCCGGGCCCGACGCGCCGGCCTGGAACAGTACCGGCGTGCGCTGCGGCGACGGCTCGCACAGGTGATAGCCGGGCACGTCGAAGAAGCGGCCCTTGTGGCCGATCTCGTGCACTTTCTCCGGATGCGTGAACACGCGGCCATCGCGATCGCGCACCACCGCGCCGTCTTCCCAGCTACCCTCGAACAGCTTGTACAGCACCTCGACGTATTCGGCCGCGACCGCATAGCGGTCGTCGTGCGTGCGCAGCCCGTGATCGCCGACGTTCTTCGCGCCGCTTTCCAGATACGACGTGACGATGTTCCACGCGAGCCGGCCCTTCGTGTGATGGTCGGCGGTCGATAGCCGGCGGGCAAACGTGTACGGGTGCTCGAACGTCGTCGACGCGGTGATGCCGATGCCGAGATGCTCGGTCGCCATCGCGATCGGCGCGGCCAGTTGCAGCGGATCGTTGACGGGAATCTGCGCGGCCTGGTGCAGCGCGTGATAGTTGCTGCCCTTGTACACGTCGTAGTAGCCGATCACGTCCGCGATGAAGATCGCGTCGAAGATCCCGCGTTCGAGCACGCGGGCGAGGTCGGTCCAGTAGTCGAGATCCTTGTACTGCCACGAGCGGTCGCGTGGATGCGCCCACAAGCCGGGCGACTGGTGGCCCACGCAGTTCATCTCGAATGCGTTGAAGCGGATCGTCTTGCTCATTGCGCGGCCCCCGTTTCCGCACCGGCGCCCGCGTTGGTGTCCGCACCGTTGCCGACGCGCCAGACGAACGGCGGCGTGCGGCCGTTGATGATCCAGTCGCCGACGATGCGCGCCTTGTACACGAGCGGATTGTGCGACGACACCGTGCGCGCGTTGCGCCAGTGGCGATCGAGCGCGGTCGTGCTGCGGGTCGCGGACGCGCCGAGCGCGTCGAACAGACGCGTCGCCGCGCGCAGCACGAGTTCGGACACGACGAGCTGGCTCTGCGCGGATTCGATTTCGGCCGCGACGTTCGCGGCCTGCTCGACCGCTTCGTCGCCGCCGAAGCGCGCTTCGTACGCGTGCTGAAGCGGCTGAGCGGCACGCAGCGCGAGCGCGTCGGCCGCGTACGCCCATGACGCGATCTCGCCGATCACCTGCTGAAGCTGTGCGTCGTCACCCGCGCGCGGCGCATTGCCGTGGCTGTACACGCGCGTGCGGTTGCGCACGAGCTCGCCCGCGTCGCGCACGATCGCATGGCCGATGCCGGCGAGCGTCGCGACGTGGAACAGCTGGTAGAACGCGGTCTGGTACTTGAAGCGGCGCGCGAAATCGATCACGTTGTCCGCGTCGACCGCCGCATTCTCGAAACGCGTCGTGCCGCTGCCGGTGGTGGTCTGGCCGAAGCCGTCCCAGTCGTCCTCGCGGATCACGCCCGGCTGCGCGGTCGCGACGGCGACGATCACGTCGCTGCCGTCGTGCGCGCGCTGCGCGAACACGTCGATCCAGTCGGCGAACAGGCTGCCGGTGCTGTAGAACTTCCGGCCGTTCAGCACGAGCCGGCCGTTCTGCTCCGACACCTTGGTAACGGTCTGGCCGAGCGGCACGTCGCCGGCCTCCGACCACGCATTGCCGACGAGCTGGCCGCTCGCGAAGCGGTCGAACCACGTCGTGCGCTGCGGCCCGGCCGGCGCGTTCAGCCAATCCTCGACGAACGCGAAATGCCCGCGCAATGCCTGCGGCAAATTGGAATCGGCGGCGGCCAGTTCGGTCAGCAGCCGGAACAACTGCGGCAGCGATGCGCCCGCGCCGCCGGCGCTCGCCGGCAGCCGGATCGCGCCGAAGCCGGCCGACTTCAGCCAGCCGATCGCCTCGTGCGGGAGTTCACGGTTGCGTTCGCGCTCGGCGGTGCCGGCGGCGATGCGCTCGAAGATCGGCCGGAACCGGCTCGCGAGCGCATCGTAATCGGTACCGGTGGAAAGGTCGGGAGCTGCGTGCGACGAAGTCATGCGGGTTTCCTCGAAGGGCGTGCGCCGGGAGCCCAGTATAGGAAGCGCCACGTGAGCGTTCCAATAACGGATTCTCGGATCGTTATCGTCGCTGCGTATTACCGCTACTGCGACCGCAACCGCGCGGGGACGCATCGACGTTCATGCATCCGTTACGACGTCGAAACGCCGATTCACCTGCGTCAGGATCGACGTCGTTTGTTCTCCCAAGGAATATCGTTCCGAGAATCGCTCGGTTTTCCGGCTCGCGCGGCGCTGCTAGATTGAACGCTTTCGCCATTCGACAGGAGAGCCCGATGTCAGACACGAGCGCGACGATTCAGGAACGGCCGGCCGATGCACGACCGCAGGTGGCCCGCGTGATTGCGGACGATGCGGAAGCGATCGCGGTCGCGCATGCGCTGGCGCAACGCCTCGCGCAAGGGGCTGCCGAGCGCGATCGCGAGCGCCGCCTGCCGCGCGAGGAAATCGAATGGTTTTCGCAGTCGGGGCTGTGGGCGATCACGGTGCCGAAGGCATACGGCGGCGCAGGCGTGTCGCACGTGACGCTCACCGAGGTGATCAAGATCATCGCCGCGGCCGATGCGTCGCTCGGGCAGCTTCCGCAGAATCATTTCGGGCTGATCGACGTGATCACGCTCGTCGGCACCGATGCGCAAAAGCGTCATTTCTTCGCCGAAGTGCTGAGCGGCAAGCGGTTCGGCAACGGATTCTCGGAGAAGGGCACGAAGCACGTGCTCGACCTGAAGACGCGCGTGCGTCGCGACGGCGACGACTATGTGGTCGACGGCACGAAGTTCTACTCGACCGGTGCGTTGTTCGCGCATTACGTGCCGGTGCTCGGGCTCGACGACGCGCAGCAGGCCTGGCTCGCGTACGTGCCGCAACCGACGCCGGGGCTGACCGTGATCGACGACTGGTCGGGATTCGGGCAGCGCACGACCGCGAGCGGCACGGTCGTGCTCGACGCGGTGCGCATCCCGGCGTCGCACGTGCTGCCCGCGCAGCGCGTGTCGGACGTGCCGACGCTCAACGGCCCGCTGTCGCAGATCATCCAGGCGGCGATCGACGCGGGCATCGCGAAGGCGGCCATCGACGATACGCTCGCGTTCGTGCGGACCCGCACGCGGCCGTGGGTCGACAGCGGCGTCGAGCGGGCGGTGGACGATCCGCTGACGATTCGCGAAATCGGCCGCCTGCACATCCAGCTGCATGCGGCCGACGCGTTGCTCGAACGTGCGGCGCGCACGCTCGACGAGATCACGGCCAAGGGCGACGTGACCGAGGACGACGTCGCACGGGCGTCCGTCGCGGTCGGCGAAGCGAAGGTGCTGACGACCGAGGTCGCGCTGCTCGCCGGCGAGAAGCTGTTCGAGCTGGCCGGCACGCAGTCGACGCTCGCGGAGCACAATCTCGACCGGCACTGGCGCAACGCGCGCACGCATACGCTGCACGATCCGGTGCGCTGGAAATATCACCTCGTCGGCAACTACTACCTGAACGGCGCCCGCCCGGCGCGGCATGCGTGGAATTGAGCCGCCCACGGCAAACGGTCCGCCCGAGCGCTGCCTGTCTCCACGGCGGCGCTAGCGGTCGGACGCCAGCAGCGCGCGGGTCAACCCCCGCGCGATGCCGTCGAGCGTGAAGCCGAGCGCGCCGATGACGACGATCACCGCCGTCAGTTCGGCATACGCGAGCCGGTCGCGCGTATCGAGGATCAGGTAGCCGAGGCCGGCATTGACGCCGAGCATCTCGGCCGGCACCAGCACGATCCACAGGATGCCGATCGCGAGCCGGATGCCGTTGAGCAGCGGCCCCGCGATCGCGGGCAGCACGATATGGACCAGCAGCTCGCGGCGGGTGGCCGCGAGGCTCGCGCCGAGCTGCAGCCAGCGCCGGTCGATCTGCGTGACGCCGGCGGCCGTGCTCATCAGCACCGGCCACAACGCGGCGAATCCGAGCAGGAAGTAGATCGCGCGGTCGCCGATGCCGAACGACATGACCGCGAGCGGCATCCACGACAACGGCGACACCATGCGCAGGAACTGGAACGTCGGCGACAGCATCCGCTCGACCCATCGCACGCGGCCGAGCAACAGGCCGAGCGGGACGCCGGCCAGCAGCGCCGCACCGAGCCCGACGCCGATGCGTCGCAGGCTGACGAGCGCGTGTTCGAGCAATTGATCGTCCGCACACAGCGCGCGCAGGCTGGCGAACGCGCTGTCCGGCGCGAACTGCCGACCGAGCGAGCCGGGCTCGGTCAACAGGTGGATCGCGGCCCACCAGACGGCGACCGTCGCCACGAGCCCGGCCACGCCGAGCCAGCCCGCGGCAACGCGTGCCGGAA
>NZ_JACFYV010000170.1:0-15225 GCF_016759955.1 Burkholderia sp. KCJ3K979 | reverse complement strand
GCGACGAGCGACACGATCCCGGCGACCGCGACGGCCGCGAGCGTCGAGCGGTTCGCGACCGCCGACACCATGATCGGGATCAGCGCGAGCGTGCCGGCCAGCTCCAGCCCCCAGCTCGCCGGAAAGACGCTCGCGAGCAGGATGCCGGCGAGCGAGGACACCTGCCACGACGCCCAGCTCGCGAGCGCCATCCCCCAGAAATACGCTTCCTTGCCCGGCACGCGGCCGTACGCGAAGCCCTGTTTCTGGAACAGCAGGTAGATCACGTCGCCGTTGAAATAGCCGATCGCGAGGCGCCGCCACAGCGGCAGGTAGGAAAAATGAGGCGCCAGCCCGGCGCTGAAGATCACGAAGCGCATGTTGACCATCGCGGCCGTGAGCAGCACGGTCCAGATCGGCAGCTTCGCCGCGAGGAGCGGCAGCACCGCGAGCTGCGACGAGCCCGCGTAGACGAACAGCGACATCGCGCTCGCCTGCCCGAGCGTCATCACGGACTTGCTCATCGCGATGCCGGTGACGAGCCCCCAGGACAGGATCGCCATCAGTGTCGGGGAATAGTCGCGTGCGCCCTGGATCAGCGCGAAGCGGTCGGTGGCGGACAATCGAGCGAGCATCGGAAAGCGGGCCGCAGCGGGCGGTTCGTCGGGACGCCGGCGCCTCCTGCCGGTACGACCCATCGTTATTGGAATCGGTACCGGACGATTATAGCGCCGGCCCCGCGCCGGCCGACCGGATCACCCCCAAATGACGCTAAAATAAGCGTCTTTCCGGCTCAACGCTGCACAACCCGCAGCACACCACCGCTTCCAGGAGAATCGTATGTCAATGGCCGACCGCGACGGCAAGATCTGGATGGACGGCAAGCTGATCGACTGGCGCGACGCCAAGATCCACGTCCTGACCCACACGCTGCATTACGGCATGGGCGTCTTCGAGGGCGTGCGCGCGTACAAGACGGCCGACGGCGGCACCGCGATCTTCCGCCTGCGCGAGCACACCAAACGTCTGCTGAATTCCGCGAAGATCTTCCAGATGGACGTGCCGTTCGACCGCGAAACGCTCGAAGCCGCGCAACTCGCGGTCGTGCGCGAGAACCACCTCGAGTCGTGCTACCTGCGCCCGATCATCTGGGTCGGCTCGGAAAAGCTCGGCGTGGCCGCGAAGGGCAACACGATCCACGTCGCGATCGCCGCATGGCCGTGGGGCGCGTACCTCGGCGAGGACGGCCTCGCGAAGGGCATCCGCGTGAAGACGTCGTCGTTCACGCGCCACCACGTGAACGTGTCGATGGTGCGCGCGAAGGCGTCGGGCTGGTACGTGAACTCGATCCTGGCGAACCAGGAAGCGACGGCCGACGGCTACGACGAAGCGCTGCTGCTCGACGTCGACGGCTACGTGTCGGAAGGCTCCGGCGAGAACTTCTTCCTCGTGAACAACGGCAAGCTGTACACGCCCGACCTGTCGTCGTGCCTCGACGGCATCACGCGCGACACGGTCATCACGCTCGCGAAGGACGCCGGCATCGAGGTCATCGAGAAGCGCATCACGCGCGACGAGGTGTACACGGCCGACGAAGCGTTCTTCACCGGCACGGCCGCCGAAGTCACGCCGATCCGAGAACTCGACAACCGCACGATCGGCAGCGGCGCGCGCGGCCCCGTCACGGAAAAGCTCCAGTCGGCGTTTTTCGATATCGTGTCGGGCAAGAACGCGAAGTACGCGCACTGGCTGACGAAGGTCTGAGCGCGCCGCGCCCCCGACCGCCCCACACAAGAGTGATAAGAGAAAGTCTCATGAGTGAAATCAAGGAAATGCCGCTGGTCGAGCTGACGGCCAAGGATCTTCCCGCCTATTGCCCGAACCCGGCCATGACACGCTGGAATGCCCACCCGCGCGTCTTCATCGACGTGTCGCACGGCGAGGCGCGCTGCCCGTACTGCGGCACGCGCTACAAGCTGCGCGACGGCGAGGTCGTCAAGGGCCACTGAGCCCCGGCGGCCGGGCCTGAAGGCCCACCGTCCCGCAAGGCGGCGCAGCCGGGAGTCCGGCGCGCCGCCCGTCCCCATTCTGGCAACCCGAACGCGGCGCCCGAGCGCCGTGCTTCATTACGACATCGGAAGTCGACCTGATGCGTCGAGCGCTGGTTATCGCACCGAACTGGATCGGTGACGCATTGATGGCGCAGCCGCTTTTTGCGCTGCTGAAGAAACTCCATCCCCGCATCGCGATCGATGCCGTCGCACCCTCATGGGTCGCGCCCGTGCTCGAGCGGATGCCCGAGATCCACGATGTCTACGCGACCGATCTCGCGCACGGCAAGCTGCAGCTGCTGCGCCGCTGGCAACTCGCGAGCGACCTGCGCGACGTCGGCTACGACGCGGCGTACGTGCTGCCGAACTCGCTGAAGTCCGCGGTGATCCCGTGGCTCGCGAACATCCCGCTGCGGATCGGCTACACGGGCGAGCACCGCTACGGGCTGTTGAACGTGCGGCACGGGAACCCCGACAAGTCGGGCGAGCGGCCGCCGATGACGACCCACTACGCGGCGCTTGCGTACGCGCCGGGCGCGAAGCTGCCCGAGTCGATGAAGACGCTGCCCGCCCCGCGCCTGGACGCCGACCTGAACGAGACGGCCCGCGTGTCCGCACGTTTCAATCTCGATACGCGCAAGCCGCTCGTCGTGTTCTGCCCCGGCGCCGAATACGGCCCGGCCAAGCGCTGGCCGCCCGAGCACTTCGCGACGCTCGCGACCATCGTCCACCAGTCGTTCCCGTATACGCAGATCGTCGCGCTCGGCTCGCAGAAGGATGCCGCGGCCGCTCAGGCGATCGCCGACCACGCGCCGAACGTGCGCAACCTGTGCGGACAGACGTCGTTGTCCGAGGCATGCGCGCTGATCGCGCGCGCGAACGCGGTCGTCACCAACGATTCGGGGCTGATGCACGTCGCCGCCGCGTTGCGCCGGCCGCTCGTCGCGTTGTACGGATCGACCGATCCGCGCCACACCCCTCCGCTGTCGGACCTGGCGAAGGTACAATGGCTGCATCTCGAATGCAGTCCCTGCTTCGAACGCGAGTGCCCGCTCGGCCACCTGAAGTGCCTGCGCGAACTCGGTCCGGAGCAGGTATTCGGCGATTTGCGCGGCATGCTCGTCGGGCAGCGCTGACCCTGACCGGCAGCGTCGCACGGCGCGCCGGGCAATCCGATTCACCGGTGTGCGGCGGCTCGATCCGGGCCGCCGTGCTGAATACGGCGCGCGATGCGCGCGAGAGACCACCCCGATGCCACGTTTTGCCCGCCTCTTCGAAGCCGCTGCCGATACGCTGAACGCCTACTACCAGGCCGTCGCGGATGCCAATCTCGACGCGCTGCTGGCGTTGTGGATCGACGAGGATTTCGCCAGCTGCGTATGGGCGGACGGCGAGCATCTGCACGGCCTCGACCAGATCCGCGGCGGGCTCGCCAACCGGCTCGCGACGCGCCCGGTCACGATCGAGCCGCTCGACATCCGCGTGTACGACAGCCTCGGCACGGTCGTCTATACGATCGCCGAAGCGCATCAGCAGGCCGACCTGACGGCCGAACCCGACATGGTTTTCGCGACGTACGTGATGATCCACGAACGCGGCGAATGGCGCATCGCGCACATCCACGCGAGCCCGATTCCTGAACAAGCGGCCGGACAATTCGCCGCGAAGATCCGTCACGGGCAGGGTCCGCTGCACTGACGAAGAACGAAGCAACGCATTAGCGGGGCGATCATGAGTACGGCTTCTCCGCCCACCTCGCCGCTGACCGGGGCTCCGGCCCCCAACGACGATTCATTGCGCTATCGCGCACCGCGCTGGCTGCCCAACAGCCATGTGCAAACCATCGTGCCCGCGCTGTTCGCGCGGCGGCCGGTCGTCGGTTATCGGCGAGAGCGATGGGAAACGCCCGACCACGACTTCATCGACCTCGACTGGGTCGCGCACCTCGACAGCGCGGCGCCGGCGCCCGACGCGCCGCTGTTCGTGCTGTTCCACGGCCTCGAAGGCAGCTCCGGCTCGCACTACGCGCTCGCGATGATGGCCACCGCGCGCGCGCAGGGCTGGCACGCGGTCGTCCCGCACTTCCGCAGTTGCAGCGGTGAGATCAACCGCCAGCCGCGCTTCTACCATCTCGCCGACAGCGCCGAGGTCGACTGGATCCTGCGCCGGCTCGCCGCGCAGCACCGCGGGCCGCTGGTCGTGGCCGGCGTGTCGCTCGGCGGCAACGTGCTGCTGCGCTGGCTCGGCGAGCATCGCAGCGACACGTCGATCGTGCGCGCCGCCGCCGCGATCTCGACGCCGATCGACGTGCATGCCGGCGGCCGCGCGCTGTCGCAGGGGTTCGCGATGGTCTACACGCGCAGCTTCCTGAAGACGCTCAAGCGCAAGGCGCTCGCGAAGCTCGACCAGTATCCGGGGCTGTTCGACCGCGAAGCGATGCTGCAGGCCGTGACGATGCGCGACTTCGACGAGGTCGTGACCGCGCCGCTGCACGGTTTTGCGAACGCGGACGACTACTGGACGCAGGCGACCACGCGGCCGCTGCTGCCCGCGATCAACGTGCCGACGCTGATCCTCAACGCTCGCAACGACCCGTTCCTGCCCGAGTCGGCGCTGCCGGGCCCGGCCGACGTGTCGCCGGCCGTCGAGCTCGACCAGCCCGCGCACGGCGGCCACGCGGGCTTCATGACCGGGCCGTTCCCCGGCCGCCTCGACTGGTTGTCGGCGCGGGTGTTCGGCTATTGCTCGAAATTCGTCGACCATGGATGACATCGTCAAGCAGGCGCTCGCCAAATGGCCGAACGTGCCGGATTGCACCGGCTGGCTGCTGCTCGACCGGCGCGGCACATGGCGGCTGCGAGACGACGCAGCACAGGCGGCCGGCGAGCTCGGCTCGCCGATCCGGCATGAGGCGCTGAACGCGTTCATCGGCCGCAACTACGCATGCGACGCGCAAGGCCAGTGGTTTTTCCAGAACGGGCCGCAGCGCGTGTACGTCGAGCTCGCCTATACGCCATGGATCGTGCGGCTCGCCGAGCGCGACGGGCAGCTTGCGCTCACCGACCAGACCGGCGCCCCGTTCGAACCGGATGCCGCCTGGCTCGACGACGGCGGCGGCGTGCTGTTTCGCGAGGCCGGCACGCCTGCGCGCATCGCGGCGCTGCACGATCACGACCTCGGGCTGTTCGCCGATCACGCAGATTTCGACGCGGAGCCGCCCGTGCTGCGCTGGCGTGCCGGCCGCACGCTGTCGCTCGGCAGTATCGCGTGCGCCGACGTGCCGGGCCGGTTCGGCTACGTCGCCAGCCCGGCGCGCCACGCACGCGACGCGGCCGACAGCGGCCACTGACCCGCCGCAGCAACAGCAACGGCCGCGCTCACCGCGCGCCGGCCGCTACCCGCGGCCGTTCTTCTCGTCGTCGCGCTCTTCCTTGTAGCGCGCCTCGAATTCCAGCAGCCGCGCGCCGATGATCGACTGCTCGTAGAACGACACGTCCTTCGCGTCGCGCGCCTCCTTCAATTGCCGGATCGCCGACGGCCACGCACCGTCGAGCGCCAGTTTCTCCGCCAGCGCCCGGCGCCGCGCGAGCACGTCGCCCTTGCCGTCGCTCGACTTCGCGAGGTAATCCCACCAGTCCGGCTGTTCGGGGTCGGCCTTCGCCTGCGCCCGTGCGAGGGTTTGCGCTTCGGCGAAGCGACGCGCGGCGATCAGCGCCTGCAGGTGCGCGACGATCGCCGCGTGCGACGCCGGCCAGCGTCGCTGCGCGAGCGCCGAGAGCCGCACCGCGTCGTCGGTCCGGCCCGCGCGGCGGGCGATGTCGGCGGCCAGCACATCGAGGCTCGGCGAGCTGGTCGCCGGGTCGTCCTCGCGCCGCTCGCGCGCATCGAATGCGGCGCGGGCCGACGCGAGCGCGTTGTCGGCCGCGTCGTACTGGCCGAGCAGCGTATTCGCGAGCGCGATGCCGTACCAGTTCGCCGCGACGTTCGGCGCCGTGTGATCGTCGATCTCGAGCTGCATCCGGCGCGCCTCGGCCGCGATGTCGGTCGGCGCCCGGTTCTGCAGGACGCGCAGCCGTGCCCGCACGAACCCGTATTCGGCCGACTGGCGCGGCTGCCGGTACGGCGCGCGGCGCGCGCGATCCTCCATGTCGGCAATCCGCTCCCCGGTCAGCGGGTGTGTGCGCGCATAGGCCGGCACGCCCGCATCGCCCATCGACGCACGGTCGAGCCGCTCGAAGAAGCCGGGCATTCCGTACGGGTCGTAGCCGGCCCCCGCGAGCAGCTGGAAGCCGACGCGGTCGGCCTCGCGCTCGGCCGACCGCGAGAAGCGCAGCTGGTTGTCGACCGCATACGCCTGTCCGCCCATCGCGATCGCGCTGCCGAGATCGCCGCTGCGCGCGAGCACGCCGGCCAGCACGCCGAGCAGCATCGTCGCGAGCGCCGTGTAGCCGGTCTTCTCGTTCGCGCCGATCATCCGCGCGATGTGCCGCTGCAGCACGTGGCCCATCTCGTGGCCGACCACCGATGCGAGCTCCGACTCCGTCTGCGTCGTGACCACCAGCCCGCTGTTTATCCCGATGAATCCGCCCGGCATCGAGAACGCGTTGATCTGCGGATCGCGCACCGGGAACAGGTCGAAGTCGGGCGTGTAGCCGCCGATGTAGCGCGCCGCCGCCGCGGCCGCGAGCCGTGCCGCCATCGCGTTCAGGTAGTCGCGCACCAGCCAGTCGTCGAGATAGTCGGGATCGCGCCGCACCTCGCGCATCACGCGCTCGCCGAGCCGGCGCTCGGCGCGCGGCGTCAGCGAACCGCCGGAGCCGTCGCCGAGATCGGGCAGTTCCAGCGCCCGCAGCGGCGCGCGCAGGCTCGCGACCGGCGCCGACGCACCGGCCGCGCCCGAGAACCGGCTTTCCGCGCCGCCGTACGTGCCGAATACGCCGGTCGCGATGCCGGACGGCACGGTGGAAATCGACGTCGCGCCGCCTGCCGCCGGCTCGAGCGGCGGCGCGGATGCGCTCTGCGCATGACCGCCCGGCGGCAGCGCGAGCGCCGCCGACAGCGACACGGCAAGCAACTGTTTGACACGCATGGCAGGATGAAAACGACGCCGTCCCGCGCGAGCGGCGCGCATCGCGGCGTTTGGTCTGAATATTCGGGTCATTGTACCGGCGCCGCGACGACTGTCCCGTGCCGCGCGAGCGTCATCTGCGCCTCCGGCAACGCGAACGCCGCTGCTATGATAAGCGCCCGTTGCGAGGTTGGATCGGTTCGCCGCGCCGGTACGGGATGCGGTGCCCGACCGGTCGCGCAGCAGGATCGAAGGACCTGCGCGCGCACGCCGTTCCACTAGAGGAAGACATGTCAGGACTCACCCATTTCGATGCCGCCGGCCATGCCCACATGGTCGACGTCGGCGACAAGCAGGAAACCCGGCGCATCGCGATCGCGCGGGGCACGATCCGGATGCTGCCGGCCACGTTCGCGCTGATCCGCGACGGCAAGGCCAGGAAAGGCGACGTGCTCGGCGTCGCGCGCATCGCGGCGATCCAGGGCGCCAAACGCACGGCCGACCTGATTCCGCTGTGCCACCCGCTCGCGCTCACGCGCGTGGCCGTCGAGTTCGAACTCGACGACGCGCTGCCGGGCGTGCATTGCGTCGTGCAGGTCGAGACGTTCGGGCGGACCGGCGTCGAGATGGAAGCGCTGACGGCCGTCCAGGTCGGTCTGCTGACCGTCTACGACATGTGCAAGGCGGTCGATCGCGGGATGGTGATCACCGACGTGAGCGTGCGGGAGAAGCGCGGCGGGAAGTCGGGGGACTGGAAGGCGGAAGACGCGAAGGTTTGATTTATAAGCCCTTCCCGTCGTTCCGTATCCAGCACCCGGCATCGCCATCGTCTGACGAAATCACCTCGAATCTGGCGCTGACATACGAAACATCGACCCAACACAACGTATGGCGCTGACGCAATCATTCGGCTTCGCGCCACCTGCCGCAACACGTTGGAAAAACTCAGCATGCCGACATTGACGCCAGCTTAGAAAGAAGCGGTACTACCATTCCCCAGCAACGAACTCGGCACGAAAGCGTGGCTGAGACAAGCCGCGAAGGTGGCGCCGCATGCATCGACTCTCGTCGGGTTACGCCACCTTCGTCCTCACCACTTCGGGGTTCCCGATACCTTATACCTCTCGCGGCTTAGACAGATCGACCACACGGCAGCGACCTGTTCGCAGCAGTTCCACGAATTCCCGCTGAGATGCGGCCAACCAGCTTTTCAAGACCCAGATCCCTTCACCGGCTTGCGCGTCGTGATTTCGAACATAGAGACGAAAGCCGACATTACCTTGTCTATCGTCCGCGTCAGCTATCGCCTGTTCGACTTGTACGTACCACTCACCGCACCGGCTTTCGAGACTGTCCGTTTCGCGGAAGCTGTATAGCGGCGGTTCACCTTGGGTTTCGACTAGGTAGCGGAACGCGAACGCCATGATTCGCTTGTGATCGTCCGAATCTGACAGCCCCTCTCCAGATGCCTTGACCCGATCCTTCAATTCGTCATGCGACACACCGAACAATTCATGTGACTTCTTGTTACGCAGCGCCTGCGTTTTCTCGTCATCGATGTATTCATTGTGACCGATATCCAAGGCCGGCTTGAACGACGCCGAAACCCAGAAATACCAGTCCTTAGCAAAACTGTCCACGTCGCCCCGAGCATCAGCGAACTCCATCGAATTGAAAGGGACACGCTTCCGCTTCTGATTATCGATCTGCATTCTCTCATCGCCCTATCATCGTTGCCGACAGCTTCTTTTTTGCTTTCGCAACAGCGCCCTTCGCCTGCTCAAGACTACGTTCCGCTTCCACTAATTCTGTCATATGGAGAGCCAGATTCGACCCAGCTAACCAAGATGTCACCGATTCGATCTGGTCTGCATTCCCGCTGACGATACCCGGATCAGTACCCGTCAAGATCAAAAGCCGGTGTTTGCAGTACGTGCCATTCTCACCAGCCGGGCAAGTACAGAATGCGACAATCCGCTTTTCGTCGCACTCAAACGTAAGTTCATAGGGGATTTCCGCCGACCCCTGAACAGAGAACACGATTTTTTCCATTATTGTCAGTTCGCCTTCCGCAAGTTTCCTAATTCGCCGACCTTATCGATTGGAATTCAAGCTGGGAAGTACGTGCGCTTCAACGGGACCAGACGCTTCGTCTCCGCATCAGTCTTCTCGTAATGGTCTATCAATGCACGGACGACATGATCCGATGTCCAGAGAGTAAGCGGCACAGAGGCCCGATCCGCTTCGTAATATGCCTCTTTGCTGAAGCCCCCCGTACTGACGTACAGCCCACGATCGTCGGGATGGCGACCACCGAGGAAGCTGCGAATTTCCTTCGTCCCCATTTGGCCTTTCCGGTGCTTCACTTCCACAATGATTCGTGGATGTTCGAAACCGAACCCATCGGGCGATGCGATAATGTCTTTGCCGCGGTCACTGCCAGCCGGCGAAACCTGAGTCCTGTAACCCATTGCTCGAAGAATCCCGGCGACAAGCTCCTGCATCTCGTCCCAATCAAGACCGTTCACCACGTCCTTGATACGTTCGACTGCACGGTATTCAAGTCCTTCGAGCGGATCGGCTTCGACCTGTTCTTCAACCACTTCTGGCGCTGGCAGGACTGGTTTTCCGGTCGCTTCGCCGAGTAGTTCGTGCATCGCGAACTCAGATACGACGAAGACTGTCATCGTCGGACCAAGGGCAATCTTGGTGGCGTCAGTCAGACTATCTCGGCCGACTTCTTTCTCTTGCCACTTGACGACACGCGCCAGCGGCATTTCAGCATCTATCAGTTCAGGTCTGTATTCGCATCCGCCAGTGACCTTGCCGATCAGATAGGTGCGGTTTGCGGGTGAATACGTGACAACGAAATCCCCCGCTTCGATTTCATTCATGAAGCGCCATACCTGAGACGCACCTGCAATCGCTGTCTTTTCTTTGATTCCCGGTTCGATGGAGAGGTACAGGTCGATCAGTTCTTTCCGCGTCATGCCGACCGTGACATGCGGAGCGAGATTCGTCCACCCGATAGCTGCGATACCCCGTTCGCGGAATTCTTCATAGAGACTCCCACCATCGGACCGAACCATCCACATTTTGCTCATACATTCCCCGTAGCTTATCGAACGTCGCCCGATGACTGCCGCGACGTACATCTTTCAATTCTCAACGCCCAATAATACAAAAACCGCCGGTAGATGGGCGGTTTCAGTTCAAATAGTGACCGAGTAGTGCAACAGTTCGTTGTCTGCTGGCCCCGATCCAACGTCTGCTACCATGGGTACTTCGTTTGTGCGCGCCGAAGTCGATCAAATCATTGTGGCCGCATCTCTCGATAACAAAATGCCAGCAGCGACTCGAACTGTTCACGACGGACATGAAGTTTCCAGCCATCATGCCGCCGCCATGTGATATTGCGCACGAAACGGTCAAGTCTTCGCGCATGTCCGGCGATGCGACGCCGGATCGCATCTACGATGCCCTGTCGTGCCGCGACGTGTACTTCCGTCCGACCGATCGCGTAAACTTGCGGCATAGTGTGGTCCGATTGATGTACCAAATCCGTCCCTCTCCCGTCTCACTTTATCAACCGAACGGGACAAGATCGAATAAATTACTACCAGTAAGCCTTTGATTTGAAAGGCCGTCCAGGTCGGTCTGCTGACCGTCTACGACATGTGCAAGGCGGTCGATCGCGGGATGGTGATCACCGACGTGAGCGTGCGGGAGAAGCGCGGCGGGAAGTCGGGGGACTGGAAGGCGGAAGACGCCGCGGGGTGAATACCGGGGCACCACCGGCCCGCCAATTCGAGATAAACCGTTTTATCTCATACAATTACCGGATTCCGCACGAGAGAGCGTGCGAACCAGCACAACAAAAGCGAGCACTGGTGATGAATTCGCAAGCGTTAAGAAGCGCGTTGCTGGCCGGACCGGTTCAGCATGAGCGCCTGATCAAACTGGATACCCCGCTCGGGCCCGACGTCCTGTTGCCGCAGCGCGTCACGGGACGATCGCGCCTCGGACGCCATTTCGAGTTCACCGTCGATACCGTGTCGGTATCCGACCACCTCGAACTCAAGAAACTGATCGCGCAACCGGTGACGCTGTGGATCCAGCAGGCCGACCAATCGTACGCGCCGCACCACGGCTACGTGCATGCGGCCCGCCGGCTCGGGTCGGACAGCGGCGTCACGCACCATCAGATCGTCTTTGCGTCGTTCCTGCACTTCCTGAAGTTCCGCCGCGATCAGCGCATCTGGCAGGACCGGTCGGCGGACGACATCATCGCCGACGTGCTGAACCAGCATCCGCAGGCCAAGGGCCGCTTCACGTTCAAGCTCTACCAGCCGCTGCCGCCGCGCTCGTTCTGCATGCAATACGAGGACGACTGGAATTTCGTCCATCGCCTGATGGAATCGGAAGGCCTGTACGGTTTCTGGGAACAGGACAGCGACGGCAAGTCGCACCGGCTCGTCATCGTCGATCGCATCGACGCGTTGCCCGCGCTGTCGCCGCGAACCGTGCGCTTTCATCACGCGGGCACGGGCGACGAAGCCGACACGCTCGTCCAGTTCAGCGGCACGCGCACGCTGAGAAGCGTCGCCCGCACCACGCGCACGTTCGACTACAAGCAGCCGCCCACCGCGTCGAATCCGAAGGCCACCCATACGCCGACGATCGCGAACCAAGGCGATCTGCCGCAGCAACTCGAAGTCTACGAATACACGGGTGCCTACACGTATCCCGAGCAGTCACGCGGCGACCATCTGTCGAAGATCTGGATGGAAGAGCAGGAATCGCACGCGAAGCGCTTTCACGGTGTCGGCGGTGTGCGGCGCATGGACGCCGGACGCGTGTTCGAGTTCGCGGAACACCCCGAACACGACAAGGACGATGCCGGCCAGCGCGAATTCGCCGTGATCGAGACGGCGTGGGTCATCGTCAACAACCTGCCCGTGGCCGACGAGCCGGCCGTTTTCCCGCACAGCCTGCAGGCCGAGATCGGCAGCATCATGCAGGCCACCGATACGGACCGGTCCCGCGTGCGTCATCCCGACGGCAGCGAGGGCTTCTTTCAGATCCGCATCGAGGCGCAGCGCACGACGGTGCCGTTCCGCAGCCCGTTCGAGCACGCGAAGCCGCCGATGCACCTGCAATCGGCGATCGTCGTCGCGCCGCAAGGCGAAGAAGTCCATACGGACGAGCTCAACCGCGTCAAGGTCCGCTTTCACTGGGACCGCTTGAACGACGGCGACGAAAAGGCGTCGTGCTGGTTGCGTGCCACGGCGTCCGATTCGGGCAATGGCTACGGTGCCGTCCACCCGCACCGCAGCGGCGAGGAAGTGCTGGTCGACTTCCTCGGCGGCGACTGCGATCGTCCGATCATCGTCGGCAAGGTCTACAACGGCGCGACGAGCCCGCAATGGCACAGCAACGGCATCCTGTCCGGGTACCGGTCCAAGGAATACGCGGGCGCCGGTTACAACCAGCTGGTGCTCGACGACGCGACCGCGCAGAACCGCGTGCACCTCTACAGCAGCCAGGCCAACACGCACCTGCACCTCGGCTACCTGATCGACCACACGGGCAACAACCGCGGCAACTATCTCGGCAGTGGCTTCGACCTGCGCTCGGACGCCTACGGCGCCGTGCGCGCAAACCGCGGGCTGTACGTCACGACGCATCCCAAGCAGGCGGCCAGTCAGCCGCTCGACGTCGACGAGACCCGGGAGCAGCTCGTGCGCGCACAAGGGCTGATCGACGCCATGTCGCAGGTCAGCGCGCAGCATCAGGGCGAGTCGCTCGACCCCGGCCATACGGCGCTGAAGCAGTTCAGCGACGCGACGCAGAACAGCGTGAGCGGCAGCACGTCGGGCGGCCGGACCGCCGGCGGCGGAACCGGCAACGCCAACGCGTTCAAGGAGCCCGTGATGCTGTTCGGCAGCCCGACCGGCATCGGGATGTCCACGCAGCAGTCCGTGCAATTTTCCGCGGACCAGCACATCAACCTCGTCAGCGGGCAAAGCACGCACGTCGCCGCCGGGAAATCGCTGATCGCCAGTGTCCTCGACCGGATCAGCCTGTTCGCGCAGAACGCGGGGATGAAGCTGTTCGCCGGCAAGGGCAAGGTCGAAGTGCAGGCGCAGGCGGACAACATCGAGCTGACTGCGCAGAAGGCGCTGAAGCTGATCGCCGTCACGCAATCGATCGAAGGCGCCGCGGCGAAGGAGATCCTGTTGACGTCCGGCGGCGCCTATATCCGCATCGCGGACGGCAACATCGAGGTGCACGCGCCTGGCAAGATCGACATCAAGGGCGCGCAGCATGCGTTCAGCGGCCCCACCCACCTGTCGCAAACGATGCCGACGCTGCCGAACTCCAACGGCAACTACGACCAGGCGTTCATCGCGCACTGGGCCGGCACCGACATTCCGGTCGCGAACACGCGGTACCAGATGTTCTCGAACGGCAAGCTGCTCTCGGAAGGCGTCACCAACGCGGCAGGCGAAACCGGACTCACGCAGAGCCACGTGCCGCACGACGTCGTCGTCAAGTTTCTAGGGAAATCGAATGGCTGACGGACAACAGGACAAGGTGCTCGGAACCGGTGCGGGGATGCTGACCCCGACGGGATACCAGGATCGGCCGAAGGTGCAGATCAATATCTGCGACAAGCATGTGACGCCGGCTGCGGATTCCATTATCGGAACGTGCCCGTACTACTACCGACCGCTGCATGGCGAGTACTGGGAAACGGTCGAGAAAGTCAGCACGTCGAGTATCTGGGCGACCGTCAAGAAATTCGCCACGTCATGGGATCCGTGGAAGGACACGAAAGTTGCCCGTGAACTGCTGCATCGGCGGGAGAACCTGATACAAGCCGAAAGCACCGATTCCGACTGGTCCCGCCACGGCAATTTCATGATGCGTCATATCGGCTGCGGACATAAGCCGCCGGGATATTACGTCAGCTACGGTTACTACTATTGCTCGAATTACGGCAAATACCTGCTCCCGCAATTGAGCGACAAAGGCAAGGCGTGGCTTGCGAGCGCACGCTGGTTCCTGCAGCATTATCTGGAAGAGGGTTTGCAGCGGAACATGCGCGGCGACACCATTTCGATCAGGGGCAAGAAGCCGAACAGCGGCGGTTGCGAGATGAACGTGCCGCAGTACACGCTCGAACTGGACGACGACACCTTCAAGACGTACGCGTTCAAGACCCACCCTCTCGCCTATCTCGACGGCGGTCTGGCCGGGCTCGGGCCTGTCGATATGTACTACATCCTGAAGCAACCCAACGCCCAGGAATGGGGTGATCTCAGGACGTTCTCCCAGGCGTTCGACAGCGGTGTCGGCGTGGGCAAACAGTACGTCGACAATACCGTGGAATATGCAAAAAAGGCCGGTGATGCCGTCAACGAACATGTCATCGACCCAGTTGCACAGGCAATCGAAAAACTGATGCCGAAATGAAATGACGAAAAAATTCCTGAAGCTGTCGCTGGGTGCGGCAGTCGTGCTCATTGTCTTGATTGTCGGGTTCTCATCTATGTCGAATGACTGGCAGGTCGTTTCCAACACTTTCATGAAGAACAGCAAGCCTTACGGCGGAGGCGACTTCGTGATATCGGGAAACGACGCGATCACGCTGAAGATCAGCGATCCTGAAATCACCTTCAAGCCGTACGCTGAATGGAAGGACAAGGAAAAAGCCGAGCCGGCCGAAGCCTGGATGAACGACAGTCGCGAAACGCTGAACCGGACGTCGGTCGAATTCTGGCGCGGCCCGGTGAACGGCGACATGACGCGCCATTTCAAGCAGGTGGGCCAGACCGCTGCTTGGTGGCATGCCAAGGACTGGGCGGTCGAATTCATCAGCACGGGCTGGATGGACTACAAGTCGCCTCAGCCTGCCGATGGGCTGACGCCACAAGTGACCAAGCTCTGGAAGTCGTCCAACGGCGGACGCGACTGGGCGCAGCTCGCGTGGCCCGAAGACCGGAACATCGGTCGCCTGCTGTTTCTCGACCCGCAGCGCGGCTATGCGATCGGCTGGGGCCCTCACGTGTGGCGCACGTCCGACGGCGGTCAATCGTGGCGGGAAATCCAACTGCCACCGGG